>NZ_JBFAJR010000003.1:0-72115 GCF_040655295.1 Streptomyces sp. NPDC050448
TCTTCGAGTACCTCGACGGCTTCTACAACCCCCGCCGCATCCAGAAACGCCTCGGCTACCTCAGCCCAATCGAATTCGAGGAGAAGCACTACGCCAACCAGGCAGCGACCGAACCAGTGAACCTGAAACCACGTCAACCCGCCCCGACCAGCTAGTCAACACCTCCCGCGCAACGGGGGAACCTCAGTGACGAGAGGTCTCGACGATGTGCCCGCAGTAGAGCCGAACCCTCCACCGCATGATCATGTGTTCCGGTGTCTTGAACGACAGCATCAGCTTGCAGACCTCCTCCAGGTTCTCCCGCTGGCGCTCCGCCATCTCGGGTTTCGCCCGGATCTCGGCAAGGTGTTCATCGACCTGCCGTCTGGCAAGGTCACAGATCCCCTCCAGCTCCCTCTGCCATCGGTGGTCGCGTCGCGTGAGCTGGTAGTCCTCCAGTGGGACGCCGTGGCTCTTGTATTCAACCTCGCGCATGGGCGGCACCGTAACCGGCGAGGATCGGATAACAGGGGAAGAGAGTGTTGCCTTTCGCCTAATGACACGACTTGAGCGCGTTGGGTCGGTCGACTACTGGGTTTCGGGCAAAGCCGATCGGGTGCTCCCTCTGATCGGCTCTGCCTCCGCGAACCGCCGGGGCGCACTGTGAAGCCGCTCCCGGCGGCCGCGACTGCGGCTATCGGCGGTGTTGGTGTTGCTGGCTCGCAGGAGGCGTAGGCACTGCGGGCTGACGGCCACTGGCCGTGTGAGTGGGAGCCTGGGCGCCCATGGAGGTCGAGCGTCGACGGGCTGCGTCGGCGCTGCGGTTGGGGGCGGGGACCCGGCTGGTGTGCTGGAGACGGGTGATCAGGACGCGGGCCGGCTGGCGGGCTGTGGCCAGTTCGCGCTGGGCTGCGGCCTCCTTCAGGAGCTGGTGGGGTAGGTGGCCACGGGCTTCCGCGTCGGCCAGGAGGGCGGCGAGGGCGGGCCAGCTGGGGTCGGTGAGGATGCGGTCGGCCTGGTCGGGGACGGCTGCGCGTACGTCGTGGGCGAGGGTGCGGCGGGTCCCCTCCCTCGGCTGACGCTCCTCGAGTGCGACGAGGGTAGGAGTGAGAGCTCGGTCGGCAGCTGCCTGCAGGTGGTGGAGGGCCTGGCGGGCGGCGTCGGCTTGGTGGGCATGGCCCTTGGCCTCGTGCCAGCGGTTGGTGATGATCCCGGCCCACAAGAGGGCTGCGATGAGGGCGGCGAGGGCGCTGCCGTCGGGGCCCGTGGCGGTGTGGATGACGTCGCGGGCCGCGTTGCGGATTGCGTGAGCGGCGCGGTCTTCGGCCCGGATCTGGGAGCGCTGGGCGCGAGCGAACGCCTTCGATGCGGCCTGGAGTTCGGTGCGGAGGTGGGTGGGGGCCTTCTGGGCGGTGGCTTCGAGGAGTTCACCGAGAGCGGCGATGTGGCCCTGGGCGTGGCTGTCGTCGGCGAGGTCGGTGCGGAAGCTGTCGAGGACTTCGGTGGCCTGGTGCCAAGGGGTGGCCGGGCGGTTGCGGCGGGCGGTGGGGTGTTCCTCGGGCTGGCCGGTTTCGAGGCGGGCCTGGAGTTTGGGGAGGGTGAGGTCGGGAGCGATCTTCCCGCCGGGGTGGAAGACCTGTTCGCCGTCCTTGTTGAGGTCGCCGGGACGCCCGGCGGCGTAGCCGAGGAGGTCTCCGGAGGGGCCGCGGCGGGCCTTGACCGCGATGCCGTCGGCTTCGAGGTAGGCGAGGAGTTCCTCAGCGGTGCGGGCGTGGGGGATGGCGGCACGGATTCGGTCTTGGAGCCATTCGCGGCTGGTCTGTTCCCAGCCGAGGCGTTGGGCCTTGTGCATCTCGGCCTGGGTGGGAGCGCGGGTGCCGGTGCGGTCGCCCTTCTTCAGGCGGCGCAGGCCGTAGTCCTTCTCGATCTGGCGGCAGGCGTCGCCGACGCGGATGCCGCTGTCGTGGAGTTTGGGTCGGCGGCCGTCCTCGCGGACGGTGGTGGCGAGGATGTGGATGTGGTCGTCGGCGTGGCGTACGGCGATCCAGCGGCAGGCCAGGTCGTCACCTTCGGGGGCGATGCCGGCCGCGGCGACGATGCGCTGGGCGATCTCGCCCCACTCGGCGTCGGAGAGGTGGCGGTCCTCGGGGGCGGCGCGGACGGGGCAGTGCCAGACGTGGTCGGTGATCTTCTTGCCGAACTCGCTGTTGCGGAGGCAGACGGGCTCGTCCAGGTAGCGGGCGAGCTGGGTGAGGGTCGTGTTCTCGTCGCGGCCTGGGTCGGGCATGGCGAGCATGGCGAAGCCGGCCACGATGTGCGGGTCGGTGTGCTCGTCGTGGCGGCCGGGGCCGTAGAGGTAGGCGAGCAGTCCGCGGGTGTTGGCGCCGGAGGGCTTGATGGCTGCGATCACGACTGCCGGACCTCCTGCGGGTTGGCGGGCTCGCGCAGGGTCTCGGCGATCAGGGTGAGTAGGTCGTGGAGTTCGTCGAGGCGTTGGCGTATGTCGGGCGGGGTGAGGTCGCTGTTGAGGGCGCGGGCGATCTGGTTGATGTTGACGCCGATGCGGTTGCACTGGCGCAGGACCTGGGCGCGGAAGACGTGCGTGCGGCGGCGGTCCTCTGACAGGGGCAGGTTGGCGGTGAACCGTCCGTTGATGAAGGCGAGGACGATGTCGGCGGCGAAGCCGGATATGCCCTTGTAGCCGTGCTCGGCGGCGGCCTCCTGGAGGCGGGGGTGTTCGTCGTCGGTGAAGCGCAGCGGGCCGACGCGGTCCCCGCGCTTGTTGCCGGTGAAGCGGCGGATCGTGGGCTGGACGGTCTTCACCGTCGGCTCGCCGGCGGCGGGCTGGGCGCTGCGTTCGGCGTGGAGGATCTCGCGCTGGACGGCGTGGAGCATGTCCTGGTCAGGGCCGCCCTCGGACCCGACCTCACGGTCCGGCGCCCCCTGGCGCTGGGCCGTCTCCGCCACCCCCGGGGCGGAGATCCCCGAAGACCGGCCTTGAGTCGGACTCGGGGTACTACTGGCTCCGCCAGGGGCCGTCATCCCGAACGCGCGCCGCCAACGGGTGGTCCGGCCAAGCTTCTTCGGGACTGGCGAGGGCGTGGAGTCGGGGTCGTTCGGGTCGAGCGTCACAGGGTACTTCTCCGATACGGGATGTGCTGACAGTGCGCGGGATAAACGGGGTCGGCAGGCGGGCACCCACGGTGTTGGCACGAGTTGCGGCGCGCGGCAGCGAGGAGCTGACCGGAAGGCCAGCGGTCCCCGGAATGCGACGGATGGCTGCCACAGTGCACGGGACCGTGGAGCACAGCTCCCGGGCTGGGGACCGGGCCGGTGGTGAGGGGACGGGGATCGCGTGGTGATCGACGGGGACCGTGGCCGTCAGGCAGCCACGGTCCCCGTCCGGCCTCACCGCCGTTGACCTGCGGTGAATATCGGTCAGTGTCCGGGCGTGGTTCCGGTCAGGACTTGCTGCCTGCGGAGGTCACCAAGCTCCTTCTTCACCGTCCCCAGACGCTCGTTGCTGATCGTGTGGCCCTCGCCCTCGATGGCCTCCCGCATCTGCTTCAGCGTCGGCTTCCCCTCCAGCTTCTCCACAATCAGGAGGAACTCGTCAACGTCACCGGTTGTCGGTCGGCCGACCTTCCGGGAGGGGACGGCGGGCGGGGCAGCGTTGTGGGGGCCATCGTCCAGCTCCGGCTCCAAGGCGGTCTCGACGCCGGTACCCCCTGGCCTCTCCGGCTCCTCGCCTACGGGTTCGGGGCGGCGGTCGAGAGCGCTCGCATCATCCTTCGGGGGCAGGACGGAGACTGCCGTCGGGCTGCTGCGGTCATCCGAGCGGCATGGGGTGCCGGGTTCGACGACATGCTCGTGGATCTGGCGCATGAGGACGCCGAAGGCCAGGAGGGCAGCAGCTGGGGGCACGGCGGCGACCACGTAGTCCAGCAGGGGGACTGCGGTGGGGCCCCGGGTGCCGCCGACGCCGGCAACGTTGAGGGCGATGGAGCCGAGGGAGCCGGTGGTGGTGAGGGCGATCGCCCACCAGTCGGTGACGCGGCGCAATCCGGCGCGGAGCATCAGGAGCTCGCCGGCGACGATGAACGCGTCCAGGGTCGCGGGCCAGGCCCACTGGCGGACGGGGTAGGCGCCCAGCCCGTGGCGTCCGGCGACCTCGGCGAGGTGCGCATACGAGAGCCAGAACGCTCCGGCGGTGAGGGCGACGATGACGATCCCGGCGGCTGCGAGCGTGTACCGCTCGGCGGTCCGGGCGGCAGCCGCTTGGTGCCTGTCGCCGGACGGAGGTCCGTCAAGTCTGGGCTCGCGGTTCGTGGTGGTGCGAGTGGCAAGGGTGGTCATGGGTATGGGGATGCTCCTGCGTGGCTTCGGGGGTGGGTGAGGCGTCTTAGGCGTCTTGGCCGTTGAAATCCCAGGTCAGGGCCGGTACGGGGGCATGCTGGCCTTCCGTCTTGGCAGGCCATCTCGGCGTCTTCGTGCCATCCGAGGGCGGAGTCCGCCTGCCGATTTCGGGTGCCAGTGCACTCGCCCGGGGCGACGGGGCCCTGCTGTCTGCCGTCTCGGGCGGCAGCGCTGTGAACTGCGGTGACACGGCCAAGACGTCAGGGACGGGGCAAGACGGATGCGGGTGCCGTCCTGGGTGGGTTCCGTCTTGGGCTCGGTTGCCGTCTTGGCCGCATGCCTGTTGACCTGCGGTGTCACGGCAGGGACGGCAAGGACGGCAACCGGGGCGCGGCTCGGGTGTCAGCTCTCGCTGGGCGGACCGGTGGGGCCTACGGGGTGGACGGTAGGGCAGTATCGCCGCCAGGGGTCGAGGAACTTGTGACGCATGTAGCCCTTGCGCTGCGTTCCGTCGGCGAGCCGGACATTGCCGGATCTGATGCCGAACTCGCGCAGCATCGCGCCGAGGTCACGAGACTTCAGCCCACCTCGACCCCACTCCGCCCACGGGCCCTCCGGGTCCTGGCACAGGTGGTGCAGAAGTTCCTCGGTGGTGAGGCTGTCGACCTCGCGCTGGGCTGCGAAGACGCGCCGGACGTCGGCGAGGATCCGTGCTCCGCCGGGGTGTTCCTCCTCGGCCTCGGTTTCAGCGGCGACCATACGCGCGCACGCGGTGCGTGCCAGGGCGGGCCACTGGCCACCGGCGAGATCGGCTACGACGATCAGAGGCTGCCAGGTGTCGGCTGCCCGGTCTCTCACCGGCATGGGCGGCACAAGGTCCAATGCCTCCGCGTGACGTGGGTGCAGCCATGCCTTAAGGCGGTCACGCAGATCGTGAAGCTTGGCAACGTCCCGGGGGACGCGGAACTCCTCGACGCTCTCGTCGCCCCCGCGACGACGCATGCGCAGGACGATGGACCGGTCCATGACCGTGTCGGGCAGGTTCCCGATGCCGGCGAGGGCGGCCATCGCGAAGGTGGGGAACTGGACCACTTCGTGGTTGGGCCCGGACACTCGCAGGGTGGGACGGTTGCGCTGGTGGCCCGCGTTGAGCAGGCCTCGCATCTCCTCGTTCTTCTCTGCCACCTTCACGGAGCCGAAGATCGTGTCGACCTCGTCCACGAGCAACGTCGGTGGGACGTCCGTGATCGACCGGAAGATCGCGGCAGCGGAGGCGTTCACCGTGATCAGCGGGTTGTGGACGACCTCGGTGATGACGTCCAGCAGCCGCGACTTGCCACACCGCCTGGCCGGGCCCAGCACCGCCAGGCGCGGGGCGTGCTGCCACGCGGTCTGCAGGTGGCTGGCCGCCACCCACAGCGTCACCGCCGTGAGGGCCTCATCGCTCGGCAGTACGACATAGCGGCTAATCTCCACGCGCAGGTCGTACAGGACCTGCGCACCCTCGGTGAGAGGGCCGACGAGAGCGGCGTCCTCCTTGGCGGACTGGGCCTCCGCCACAAGGTTTACGGGTGCTTCGGCACCTGCAGGCTGTGGACCCTGGAGGTGGGCGCCCGGCTGGCCGGGGATCGCGGTCGGCGGCCAAGTGGCGGAGGTCGACTCGGTGTCGGGTGTCGCAGGCTTCAAGGGGCAGCTCCTTCTCCGGTGGCTGCGGGCGTGCAGACGGCCGGGGTTGACCATGTGGTCGCGGGTGGGGATGTCGCTGGGGCCTCCGGCGTCGGCACGCCGGAGACTTGCTCGCCTCTCGCGGGCACTTGGCCACGCGGGGCGACGACGAACAGTACGTACGACCCCCGTCACAGTCCAGCGATTCTGTGTCAGCTCAGCGCAGAACGGTCTGATACCTTCCCTCGCCCTCACGTGGCCAGACCCAGAAGGTCCAGCAGGTCCGCGGTCACCACGCGGTACGCCTTGCCCAGCCGCAGGACCTTGCACGGGTACTCGCCCCGCTTGGCCAGCTCGTAGCCCTTGCTCCGCCCGAGACCCAGCGCCCGGTTGCCGGTATCCAGGTCAACGGCTACCGGAAGCGCCAGCAACTCATCCCGACCCATCCCCTTCGAGCCGGTTTCCATCGGGTTTTCGCGCACGCAGCGCACCTCTCGTCACAGCCCTCAGCGAACACGGCGATCGCGTCCGGCTCCAGGCCCACAAGAACAACCGTAGGGAAGTTATTGTGTCTCCATGACACAACGCCGTTTCGATGATGAAGACGAGGACGACTTCCCCGAATGGGTCGACCGGATCAAGAACAACGTGGCCAGCGAGGTCCGGCGGCGGCGGAAGGAGATGAGGTGGAGCGCCCAACGACTGGCAGAACGATGCGAGGAACTCGGCCACCCGATCCCACGCAACGTCATCGCCAACCTGGAATCCGGCCGCAGGGCCAACCTGCCCCTGGTCGACGTCATGGTCCTGGCCGCAGCCCTGCACACGTCCCCGATCTGCCTGATCTTCCCCGTCGGCTACGTCGAACAGACCCAGGAACTTCCCTTCCAACACCTCGTCCCGACCTGGGACGCCATGCGGAAGTTCACCGGTGAGGAGCCGGGCTACGACTCCGACCCCGGGCTGATCCCAGACTTCAACCGGCACGCCAGCCTGGTCCGCACCATCGAGGCCGCCCTTTACGAGGCGGAAAGAGCCGACTTCGCGGCCAAGACGGCGGCCACGCCCGCCGATCGCGAGGAAGCGGAACGCCGGAAGGCCGACTACGCCAAGCGGGCCGAAGGAGACACCCGACAACTCCTTTGGGTGCGCGAGAGCATCCGCGACGAAGACGGCACCCCACCAGACCTGCCACCCGCACTCGCCGCCATCGACCCACCCGATGACGACACCGACGAAGAGGACAACATTTGAAGGGCTCCACCTACCGCCGTTGCTCCTGCCGCGACCCCAAGACCGGCAAAGAACTCGGCACTTCCTGCCCCAAGCGCAACAGCAGGAACCACTGCACGTACTCCATACGCCAGGAGCTGCCGCCCCACGAGGACGGCAGTCGCCGATCCTTCGCTCGTGGTGGCTACACCAACGCCAAGGCGGCGCAGGCTGACCTCGACCACGTCCGCGCCCTCCTGGGGCTCGTGGAGGCCGACGACCCTGAAGGCACCCAGCTGGTCGCCGAGATGCTGGCCGAGGTCAGCGGCGAAAAGCTACCCCTACCCGACGTGGAGGAGACCCGGCGGCGGCTCAAGGCCGGCCAGGATCTCGTCGGCAGCCTGACCGTCGCCGAGTGGCTGGACCGGTGGCTGGCGGGCAAGCGGATCCGGAAGTCCGGCATCAGCCGGTACGAGACCGACATCCGCGTGCACCTCAAGCCGCACATCGGGCAGCAGCGCCTCGACCGGCTGCGCGTGAGCCACCTGAGCGAGATGTTCACGGCCATCGCCGACGGCAACGCCGAAGTCCTGGAGCAGAATGCCCAGCGGCGAACGGCCGTAGAGGAGTTGGCGACCATCCCGTGGAAGGGGGTCGAGAACCGCGCTCGTCGGAAGGCGCTGAAGGAGGCGATCGACGCGATGCCGGCCTTCCGTCGGGTGACCGGCCCCGCCACGCGCCAGCACGTGAAGGCCACGCTCCGAGCGTCCCTGAACGACGCGATCGGGCAGCAGATCATCACCTTCAACCCGGCGGCCCACGTCGAGATCGATCCGGTGCGCAAGCCGAAGGCGCTCGTATGGACGGACGAGCGGGTCGCCAAGTGGGAGCAGACCGGGGAGAAGCCCTCTCCGGTGATGGTCTGGACGCCGGAACAGACCGGCGCCTTCCTCGACTTCGTCGCCGCGGACCGGCTGTACGCGATGTGGCACCTGATCGCCTTCCGCGGCCTGCGGCGTGGTGAGGCGTGCGGGCAGCCCTGGTCGGAGACCAACCTCGACCGGCACTCCCTCACCGTGACGGGGCAGCTCGTCCAGGATGGCTGGGAGGTCGAGGCGTCCGAGCCGAAGACCGACAGCGGCTTCCGTGTGGTCGCGCTCGACGACGACACCGTCGGCGTCCTGGAGCGGCACCGCAAGCAGCAAGAGGCCGACCGCGCGGAGTGGGGCTCGGCCTGGGTGAACACCGGGCTCGTCTTCACACAAGAGGACGGCTCCTGGCTGCACCCGGGCAAGGTGACCGATCTCTTCGAGCGGCTCGTCGCGGCCTCCGGGCTGCCGCCGATCCGGCTGCACGACCTCCGGCACGGAGCGGCCACCCTCATGCTGGCCGCCGACATCGACATCAAGATCGTGTCCGACACCCTCGGGCACAGCGACACCCGGATCACGCGCGACATCTACCAGAGCGTGCTCCCCCACGTCGGCAAGAGCGCCGCCGAGGCCACGGCCAAGCTGGTCCCCCTCCAGCGCAAGTCCGAGGAGAACAAGGCCCGTAAGGCCGCCGAGAAGGCCAAGCGAGCCGAGAAGGCGAAGGGCAAGGGGAAGAAGAAGGGCAAGGCCAAGAAGGCCGCGCGCAAGGGCTGACGGCCGCTCCGCTCACGCAGCGCTCACGCACGGGATTCCGGACCTCGGCCGCCGCATGCCCGCATGGGTAAAGGGCATGAAAAAACCCCAGGTCACGGCGAGTGAGTCCTGGGGTTAATCCGAGCCGCCTTCGGGATTCGAACCCGAGACCTACGCATTACGAGTGCGTTGCTCTGGCCAACTGAGCTAAGGCGGCACCGCTGGTCAGACAAGTATTCCCTCGGAGAGGAGCTCTCATCAGCAGCGGCGCCAAGTCTACAGGCTCAAAGGGGGTGCCCTGAACCGGGTTGCGCGGGGGTGGGACATGTGTCACATATTGGGATCAACGTCTTATGTGCGACATGCACCGTTATGTGGTCCCAGCGAGGCCCCTCGGCACGCGGGAGCCGGGAGCTTCAGGGCCACCGGCTCAGGGCATCAGCTGCACTTCTTGCCGTCCTTCGGCGGAGTCCCCGCCAGCAGGTACGTGTTGATCGCCGTGTCGATGCAGGAGCTGCCGCGCCCGTACGCCGTGTGCCCGTCGCCGTCGTACGTGAGCAGGACGCCCGAGTCGAGCTGCTGCGCCAGCGACTGGGCCCACTTGTACGGGGTCGCCGGGTCCCGGACCGTGCCGACCACCACGATCGGCGGGGCGCCCTTCGCGGTCAGCGGGCGGGCCGCGCCGGTGGCCTTGACCGGCCAGTACGCGCAGTTCAGCGAGGCCCAGGCGAGGCCCGCGCCGAACACCGGGGAGGCCTTCTCGAAGGAGGGCAGGGCCGCGTCGACCGCTTCCGGCCCGGAGAAGGCCGGCGGCTGGTCCAGACAGTTGACGGCGGCGTTCGCGAACATCAGGTTCGCGTACTTTCCGTCCGGCTCCCGCTCGTAATAGCTGTCGGCGAGGCCGAGCAGGCCCGACCCGTCGCCGTTCATCGCCGCCGTCAACGCCTCGCGCAGCTGCGGCCACGCACTCTCGTCGTACAGCGCCGCGATCACCCCGGTCGTGGCGAGGGACTCACCGAGCGGGCGGTCCGGATCGCCGCTGGGCACGGGCTGGGCGTCGACCTTGCGGAAGAACGCCCGGAGGTGCTCGGCCATCGCCTCCGGGCTGCCCTTGCCGAGCGGGCAGTCGGGCTGCTTCGCGCAGTCCTTGGTGAAGGAGCGCAGGGCCGTCTCGAAGCCCCCGGTCTGGTCCCGGTTCATTTCGAGCGCCGGCCGGGAGGGGTCCATCGCGCCGTCCAGGACGAGCCGGCCGACCCGGCCGGGGAAGAGCTCCGCGTACGTCGCCCCGAGGAAGGTGCCGTACGAGGCACCGACGTACGTCAGCTTCTCGTCGCCCAGCACCGCACGGAGCATGTCCATGTCGCGGGCGGCCTCGACAGTGGAGACGTGCGGCAGGACCCGCTGCGAGCGGGTCTGGCAGCCGGCTGCGAACTCCTTGAACGAGGTCACCAGCTCGGCCCGCTCCGCCGCGTTGTCCGGCGTCTGGTCCACCTGCGTGAACCTGTCCATCTCCGGCCCGGTCAGGCACTGCACCGGGCTGCTGCGGTCCACCCCGCGCGGGTCGAACGACACCATGTCGTACTGGGCACGGACGGCCGCCGGGTAGCCGACGCCCGCGTACGCCTGGAGGTACCCGATACCGGAGCCGCCCGGGCCGCCCGGGTTGACCACGAGCGAGCCCAGCCGCTTGCCCGGGCCGGTGGCCTGGCGGCGCGCCACGGCGATGTCCACGTCCTGGCCGGACTCGGGGTGCGCGTAGTCCAGCGGGGCCTTCATCGTGGCGCACTGGAACCCGGGGACACCGCAGTCGCGCCAGCTCAGCTTCTGCTCGTAGTACGGGCGCAGCGCGGCCGGGACCGCGGTCGGGGCGGCCGACGGCGCGGTGCCCCCGGCCGAGGACGCGACGGCCCGCGGTCCCCCCGACCCGGTCGAGGTGCACCCGGAGAGCAGCAGCCCGGCAGCTGCGATCACGGTTCCGGTGGTGCGCAGCAGGCGACTGGTGTCCATCCTCGGAGCCTACGTCCTGCCGGGCACCCCGTCCCGGAGGCGGCCGGGCCGACCGGCCGTCCGCCGCCCGAGGGCGCGCCGCACCCCGCCCGGACCCCGCAGTACCCGGCCCGACCTCGGCGGATCGCTCATACGGGTGAAGCGGTCAACGGCAGTTGAAGGGTGCGGGGAGCAAAGGGTGATCAGCCCGCGCGGAGGGACATCGTCATCGCCTCGACCGCGAGGAGCGGGGCCACGTTGCGGTCCAGGGCCTCGCGGCAGGCGATGATCGCCTCGATCCGGCGCAGGGTGCGCTCCGGTCCGGACGCGCGGGCGATCCGGTCCAGGTCGGGCCGTATCTCCTCGTTCGCGATCGCCAGCGAAGAGCCGAGCTGGAGGGCCAGCACGTCCCGGTAGAAGCCGGTGAGGTCGGTCAGCGCCAGGTCGAGGGTGTCGCGCTGGGTACGGGTGCGGCGGCGCTTCTGCCGGTCCTCGAGCTCCTTCATCACACCCGCCGTGCCGCGCGGCATCCGGCCGCCGGTGCCGGCCCCGGCGCCGAGCGCGGCCCGCAGGTCCTCGGTCTCCTTGGCGTCGACCTCCTCCGCGACCTGCTTGGCGTCCTCAGCGGCGGCGTCGACCAGCTCCTGGGCGGCCTTGAGGCAGCCGCCCACGTCGTCGATCCGGAGCGGGAGCTTCAGCACGGCGGCCCGGCGGGTCCGGGCATCCTCGTCCTGCGCGAGTCGGCGGGCGCGGCCGATGTGGCCCTGGGTCGCGCGCGCGGCGGCCGCGGCGACGGCGGGCTCGATGCCGTCGCGCCGGACCAGCACATCGGCGACGGCGGAGACGGGCGGGGTGCGCAGGGTCAGATGGCGGCAGCGGGAGCGGATGGTGGGCAGCACGTCCTCCAGGGAGGGCGCGCACAGCAGCCACACGGTCCGCGGAGCGGGCTCCTCCACGGCCTTGAGGAGCACGTTGCCCGCGCCCTCGGTCAGCCGGTCCGCGTCCTCCAGGACGATGACCTGCCAGCGGCCCACGGCCGGGGAGAGCTGCGCCCGGCGGACCAGGGCGCGGGTCTCCTTCACGCCGATGGACAGCAGGTCGGTACGGACGATCTCCACATCGGCGTGCGTGCCGATCACGGTGGTGTGGCAGCCGTCGCAGAACCCGCAGCCCGGCTCGCCCCCGAGGGCGCGGTCGGGGCTCGTGCACTGCAGGGCGGCCGCGAAGGCCCGGGCGGCGGCGGCCCGCCCGGAGCCGGGCGGGCCGGTGAACAGCCAGGCGTGGGTCATCTTGGACGCGGCGGGCGGCGGCGTCCCGGCCTCGACGGCGGTGACCAGGGCATCGGCGTCACGGGCGGCGGCGGCCAGCTGCGCCTGCACCCGCTCCTGTCCCACCAGGTCGTCCCATACGGGCATCCCGCCCACCGCCTTTCACCGGCCGTCGTCCCTCGGCCGTCCGTGCCGCTCGTCTCGTCCTGCTCGCGTCCGCCCCCAGTGTGGCGTGCGCCACTGACAATCCCCGTCAGCGGCGGCGCGGACCGCCCTCGTCGTCCTCGTCGTCCCGGCGCAGGCCGAGCAGCTCGTCCGCCAGGGTCGGCAGATCGTCCAGCGGGGTCTCCTCGGCCCAGGCGGGCCGCGGCCGGGCCGGCCGGCTCGGCCGGCTCTCCTGACCCTGCCCGCTCGCGCGGCCGTCGTCGCCGAGGACCGGGAGCTCGCGGGTCGCGTCGTTTCCGGGGTCCCGGAAGATGCCCGGCGGCACCCGGTCTGCCGGGCTCTCCTCCGGACGCCGGGCCGTCGGCCGCACGGCGGAGCGGGCCTGACCGGACGGGGCCCGGCCGGCCGGAGGGCTCGTACGGGACGGGCGTACGGGCGGCAGGACCGCCGTCTCGTCGGCCGGGCCGGCCGCCGGGACGGCCGGCAGCACCGAGGTCTCCGCGGCCGGATCGATCTTCGGCACGGGGACCGTCTGGGTCACGTCGTCCGGCTGGACGACCCGCTTGGCCAGCGGGGTCTCCACCGTCACGGCGTCGTCCGGGAGCGGCTCCTTGGTCATCGCCACCTTGGGGGCGGGCGCCTCGGGAGCGGGAGCAGCCGGAGCCGGCGCGGGGGCGGGCGCGGGTGCCGGAGCCGGCGCGGGCGCCACGGCAGGGGCCGAAGCCGCCGCAGTGGCCGAAGCCGCCGCCGCGGACCGGGCAGCCGCCGCGGCCGCCGAGGCCTCCGCCAGCCGCCGCGCCTCCTCCGCCCTCAGCAGGGCCTCCTCGGCCCGCCGCTGCTTCTCCAGCCGCCGCTCCTCGGCCTCGGCACGCAGCCGGGCCTCTTCCTCCGCCTGCTTGCGCAGCCGCTCGTGCTCCGCCGCGCGGGCCCTCTCCTCGGCCTCCGCGCGCAGTCGCTCGGCCTCGGCCCGGGCGCGGGCCTCCTCCTCGGCGCGCAGCCGCTCCTCATCCGCCCTGCGGGCGGCCTCGGCCTGGGCCTTGATCCGGGCGGCTTCGGCCTCGGCCTTCAGCCGGGCTTCCTCCTCGGCCTTGAGCCGCTCCTCCTCGGCCTTGCGCGCCGCCTCTTCCTCAGCCCTGCGCCGGGCCTCCTCCTCGGCCTTGCGCCGGGCCTCGGCCTGGGCGGCCACCTCGGCCTCCGAGAGCGGAAGCATCCGGTCCAGGCGGTGGCGTACGACGGTGGACACGGACTCCGGGTCCTGGCCCGCGTCGACCACCAGGTAGCGGCCGGGGTCGGCCGCGGCCAGCGTCAGGAATCCGGCCCGCACCCGCTGGTGGAACTCGGCCGGCTCCGACTCCAGCCGGTCCGGGGCTTCGGTGAACCGCTCGCGCGCCGCCTCCGGCGACACGTCGAGCAGCACGGTCAGGTTCGGAACGAGCCCGTCGGTGGCCCAGCGCGAGATCCGGGCGATCTCGGTCGGGGACAGGTCGCGGCCGGCGCCCTGGTAGGCCACCGAGGAGTCGATGTAGCGGTCGGAGATGACGACCGCGCCGCGCTCCAGGGCGGGCCGGACGACGGTGTCCACGTGCTCCGCCCGGTCGGCGGCGTACAGCAGCGCCTCGGCGCGGTTCGACAGCCCCGCCGAGGAAACGTCGAGCAGGATCGAGCGGAGCCGCTTGCCGACCGGGGTGGCCCCCGGCTCGCGGGTCACGACGACCTCGTGGCCCTTGCTCCGTATCCAGTCGGCCAGCGCCTCGACCTGGGTGGACTTGCCGGCGCCGTCGCCGCCCTCCAGGGCGATGAAGAACCCGGCGTCGGACGCAGCCTGCACCGGCTCCCCGCCGCGCAGCGCCTCGCGCAGGTCGCGGCGCAGCGGTACGCCGCTGCGGTCGTCGGCCTTGGCGAGCACCACCACGGCGACGGGCAGCAGCAGGGCGCCGACCAGCATCAGGGTGAAGGCGGCCCCGCCGTGCGCGAAGACGACGTCCCCGGCGGCCAGCCGGTGCGGGCCGATCCCCGCGGCCAGGACCGGGGCGAGGACGGCGCCGACGCCCACGGCCACCCGTACGACGGCCTGGAGGTGCTCGGTGACCCGGGCCCGGCGGAACTCCTCGGTCTCCTGGTCCAGCAGGGTGTGCCCGGTGTTGGCCGCCACGCCCGCGGCGGTGCCGGCGAGCAGCGACAGGAACAGCACGGTCGCCGTGTCCGGGACCAGCCCGGTCAGCAGCAGGGCGAGCCCGGCCACCGCGATGGCCAGGGCCAGCAGGCGGCGCCGGGAGAGCGCGGGCAGCACCTTGCCGGCCTGGGTGGCGCGGATGCCGGCGGCGGTGCCGCCGAGCAGGGCCAGGACGAGCAGGGCGAAGGTGGCGGGGCCGCCGCCCAGGTCGAAAGCGTGCAGGACGGCCACGGCGGCCGCGCTGGACACGGCTCCGGCGACGGCGGCGCAGGCCAGGACGAGCAGCGGGACGGCCCCCGTACGGCCCTTCTCCGGGCGGTCCCCCGCCTTGGGGGTCCGCAGGCCCTCCAGCGGGGACCGCGGGCGCGGCGTCTTCGCCGCGGGCAGCACCAGCGGGAGCAGCAGCGAAACGGACGCCGCGAAGAGGCCGGAGGCCACGTACGAGCCGAGGGCGGCCTGGTTCTCGGCGAACCAGCCCACGCCGAGGCCGAGGGCCTTGCCGACCAGGGTCGCGGCGAGCAGCACGGCGGCGGCGACGGGCAGGGCGGCGAAGGACGTCCGCAGGGTCAGCCGGCGCAGCGCGTCGAGGTGGTCCGGCAGCGGGCGTACGGTCGCCCCCTCCGGCGGCGGCGAGGGCAGCAGGGCGGGAGCCGCGCTGTCCTTGGCCAGGGTCCACAGCCGCTCGGCGGCACCGGAGACGAAGACGGTGGCCAGCAGCGCGGTCAGCGCATGCGCCGGGATCCAGTCGAGCCAGAGCGGGGCGACGACGAACAGGCCGAGCCGGACCCCGTCGGCGCCGACCATCGTCCAGCGGCGGTCGAGCTTGCCGCCGGCCTCCCTCGGGGCGAGGAACTTGGCCAGCGGCCCGAGCAGTACGGCGCCGAAGAGCAGGGTGGCGAGGATCCGGACCCCGAAGACGGCGGCGACGGTGAGGGCCCAGCCCTGGTAGCCGCTGCCGAAGGTCTCCTCGGAGACGGCCGTCTGAAACGCCAGCAGCACCAGCACCAGCAGGGCGAGGGCATCGCCGATGCCGCTCACCAGCTGGGCGCTCCACAGCCGGCGCAGCCTGGGGGTGCGCAGCAGTGCGCGCACCGCTCGCTCGCGGGAATCCGCGGCGAGGGCTTCGTCGTAGGTGGGGTTCGCGGGGGCGGTCACGACCGTTGGCTGCTCGGCTCGCGTCATCCGCCCAGCCTATCCGCTGCGCCTGGCCGCTGCGGAGCCCTGTGGACAACCCCGGATGTGACCCCGCACCCATCTCGGGGCCCGGCCCCGGACCCCGGCCCGCGTGCGGCGGGTACCTGCGGCGCGGGCATGCGGAAGGGCCCCGCGCACGCTGCGCGGGGCCCGCCGATGGCCGCCGGCCGGAAGCTGCCTGGCTTCGGGGCCGGCCGGAGCCGGCAGCCGGAGGCTAGTCGTCCGCGGCAGGGGCGGCGGACGCCTTCTTCGCGACCGTCTTCTTGGCGGCGGTCTTCTTCGCCGCCGTCGTCGTCTTCTTGGCGGCAGCGGTCTTGGCGGCAGCCGTCTTCGTCGCCGTCGCCTTCTTCGCCGGGGCCTTCTTCGCGGGCGCCTTCTTGGCCGGGGCCTTCTTCGCCGTCTTCTTGGCCGGGCCCTTCGCCCGCTTCTCCGCGAGCAGCTCGTAGCCCCGCTCCGGCGTGATCGTCTCGACGTCGTCGTCCCGCCGCAGCGTCGCGTTCGTCTCGCCGTCCGTCACGTACGGGCCGAAGCGGCCGTCCTTGACGACGACCGGCTTCTCGCTGACCGGGTCGGTGCCCAGCTCCTTCAGCGGCGGCTTGGCCGCGGCCCGCCCGCGCTGCTTCGGCTGCGCGTAGATGGCGAGGGCCTCGTCCAGCGTGATCGTGAACAGCTGGTCCTCGGTCTCCAGCGACCGCGAGTCCGTGCCCTTCTTCAGGTACGGGCCGTAGCGGCCGTTCTGGGCCGTAATCTCCACGCCCTCCGCGTCCGCGCCCACGACCCGGGGCAGGGACATCAGCTTCAGCGCGTCGTCCAGGGTGACCGTGTCGAGCGACATCGAGTTGAACAGCGACGCCGTCCGCGGCTTCACCGCGTTCTTGCCGGTCTTCGGGGTGCCCTCGGGAAGGATCTCCGTCACGTACGGCCCGTAGCGGCCGTCCTTCGCGACGATCTCGTTCCCGCTCACCGGGTCCTTGCCCAGCTCGAACTCGCCGCTCGGCTTCGCGAAGAGCTCCTCCGCGTACTCGACCGTCAGCTCGTCGGGCGCCAGGTCGTCCGGCACGTCGGCCCGCTGGTGGCCCTCCGCGTCCTTCTCGCCGCGCTCGACGTACGGCCCGTAGCGGCCGACGCGCAGCACGATGCCCTCGCCGACCGGGAAGGAGGAGATCTCCCGGGCGTCGATCGCGCCGAGGTCCGTGACCAGCTCCTTCAGGCCGCCGAGGTGGTCGCCGTCGGCCGGTACGACCTCCGACGCGTCCTCGGAGCCGAAGTAGAACCGCTTCAGCCACGGCACGGACTGGGCCTCGCCCCGCGCGATGCGGTCGAGGTCGTCCTCCATCTTGGCCGTGAAGTCGTAGTCGACGAGCCGCCCGAAGTGCGTCTCCAGCAGGTTCACCACGGCGAACGACAGGAAGGACGGCACGAGCGCCGTGCCCTTCTTGAAGACGTACCCGCGGTCAAGGATCGTGCCGATGATCGACGCGTACGTCGAGGGGCGGCCGATCTCCCGCTCCTCGAGCTCCTTGACGAGCGAGGCCTCGGTGTAGCGGGCCGGCGGCTTGGTCGAGTGGCCGTCCGCCGTGATCTCCTCGGCCGACAGCGCGTCGCCCTCCGCGACCTGCGGAAGCCTCTTCTCGCGGTCGTCGAGCTCGGCGTTCGGGTCGTCCGCGCCCTCGACGTACGCCTTCATGAACCCGTGGAAGGTGATCGTCTTGCCGGACGCGGTGAACTCGGCGTCCCGGCCGTCCGACGCCCGGCCGCCGATCTTGACGGTGACGGAGTTGCCGACCGCGTCCTTCATCTGGGAGGCGACGGTCCGCTTCCAGATGAGCTCGTACAGGCGGAACTGGTCGCCGGTCAGGCCCGTCTCGGCCGGGGTGCGGAAACGATCACCCGAAGGGCGGATCGCCTCGTGCGCCTCCTGCGCGTTCTTGACCTTGCCGGCGTAGACGCGCGGCTTCTCCGGCAGGTAGTCGGCCCCGTAGAGCTGCGTGACCTGCGCCCGCGCCGCCGACACCGCGGTGTCGGAGAGCGTGGTGGAGTCCGTACGCATGTAGGTGATGAAGCCGTTCTCGTACAGCTTCTGCGCCACCTGCATCGTCGCCTTCGCGCCGAAACCGAGCTTGCGCGAGGCCTCCTGCTGGAGCGTCGTCGTGCGGAACGGGGCGTACGGGGAGCGGCGGTACGGCTTGGACTCGACCGAGCGGACGGCGAACGAGGTGTCCGCCAGCGCGGCGGCCAGCGCCCGGGCGCCCGCCTCGTCGAGGTGCAGGACCTCGCTCTTGAGCCGCCCGTTCGAGCCGAAGTCGCGGCCCTGCGCGATCCGCTTGCCGTCCACCGTGTTCAGGCGGGCGACCAGGATCGACGGGTCGGAGGCGTCACCGGCGCGGCCGGTGGAGAAGGTCCCGGTCAGGTCCCAGTACTCGGCGGAGCGGAAGGCGATGCGCTCGCGCTCCCGCTCGACGACGAGACGCGTGGCCACCGACTGGACGCGGCCGGCCGACAGCCGCGGCATGACCTTCTTCCACAGGACCGGCGAGACCTCGTAGCCGTAGAGGCGGTCGAGGATGCGGCGGGTCTCCTGGGCGTCGACCATGCGCTGGTTGAGCTCGCGCGGGTTGGCGACGGCGTCGCGGATCGCGTCCTTGGTGATCTCGTGGAAGACCATCCGGTGGACGGGGACCTTGGGCTTGAGGACTTCCTGCAGGTGCCACGCGATGGCTTCGCCCTCGCGGTCCTCATCGGTGGCGAGGAAGAGCTCGTCGGACTCGGCCAGCAGCTCCTTGAGCTTGCGGACCTGCGCCTTCTTGTCCGCATTCACGACGTAGATCGGCTGGAAATCATGCTCGACGTCCACGCCGAGGCGGCGGACCTCGCCCGTGTACTTGTCGGGGACCTCGGCGGCGCCGTTCGGCAGGTCGCGAATGTGCCCGACGCTCGCCTCGACGACGTATCCCGGGCCGAGGTAGCCCTTGATCGTCTTCGCCTTGGCAGGGGACTCGACGATGACGAGTCGGCGGCCGCCCTTTGCGGTCTCGCTAGTCGGGGACAACTTGGCTCTTCTCTCCGGTCGGCACTCGGTCGCGGTACGGCGACGCTGCGGAGTGTGACGGTACAACCCGCCCCCGTGTCAAACGGCAGAAGCCCGCAACGGCCACTCGAACGGTAACCCGACAAGTGCCATTTCTGCCGCCCGGATACCGCGGCGGACCCGTCGCGATCACCGGGCCGAGTGGCCAGGGGGCCGTCTGGCCCCGCCCTCGCACCCCGTCTGACGTCCTGTTTCCGATGAAGATCCGCGCCGGTCGGCGCGCCCGTGATCAGAGCCGCGCAAGGCACCAGACGCCGAGCGCCAGGGACACTCCGGAGGCGAGCAGCGCCAGCGGTACGGCGACGACGGGGCGCACGCCCTCGGCCACCGGCGCGCGGTGCAGGGCGCGCGCCGCCGTCCAGCCCAGCAGAGCGGCCCCGAACAGCAGGAACACGGTTGCCGCGAAGATCGCCGGACCGCCTTCCATGCCGTTCCCCCCTTACCCTCGGGCCGCTCTCGGGGGCCCGTACGGATCCCCCCGGATCCCCCCGGCCGGCCCCTGGCCGCCCCCTGCACGGGAGCCTGCCAGGGGAAGGAGAACGGCACGCGAACCCCGGGTTACATCACGGATCCGGCCATGGCCAGGCCGCCGCCGACCGGGCCCCGGCTGCGCCGCCGAAGGGGCCGGTCAGCCGTCGGCCGGCTCCAGGAATCCCTGCTCGACCAGCATCCGGATGGACTCCGGAGTCCGGTCCCGCAGGACGACGGGATCCTCCTGCACCAGGTGTGCGATCGCGTCCAGGATCCGGCCCGCCGTGAGTGAGCCGTCGCACACTCCGGCGAAGCCCGCCCCGACCGTGTCGACCTTCGTCGCACGCCGCATCCCGCGGTTCTGCCGCAGCACCACGTGCTCCGGGTCCTCCGCGCCGGGCGCGCCGACCTGCTCCTGGACGATCTCCTCCGCCAGCACGAAGCGGGCCTCCAGCAGGGCCGCGTCGTCGTGGTCCCGCAGGTAGTCCTGCCGGGCGAAGTGAGCCACCACGGCGTCGCCGAGCGGCTGTTCCACCGAGTGCGGCCACTCCTCGACCACGATCGACGGCTCCGCCGCGTCGCTGCGCCGCAGCGTGATCCAGCCGAAGCCGACGGCCTTGGTCTTGCGCGCCTCGAACTCGTCCAGCCAGTCCTCGTACCGGCGCGTGTACTCGGCGGGGTCGGTGCGGTGGTCGCCCGCGTCGCGCAGCCACAGCTCCGCGTACTGCGTCACGTCCTGCACATCACGCTGCACGACCCACGCGTCGCAGCCGCGCGGCACCCAGGCGCGGACCCGGTCGTGCCAGTCCTCGCCCTCCACGTGCTGCCAGTTGCCGAGGAACTGCGCGTACCCGCCCGGGTTGAGGTGCGCCCCGGCCTCCTGGACGAGGGTCCGGCACAGGTCGTCGCCGCCCATCCCGCCGTCGCGGTACGTCAGCCGGGCACCGGGAGAGATCACGAACGGCGGATTCGACACGATCAGGTCGTACGTGGCCTCGCCGACCGGGGCGAACAGCGACCCGAGGAGCAGCTCGGCCTCCTGGGCGCCGGACAGCGCCAGGGTCAGCCGGGTGAATTCCAGGGCCCGGGGGTTGACGTCGGTCGCGGTGACCCGGGTGGCGTGCTGGGCGGCGTGCAGGGCCTGGATGCCGGATCCGGTGCCGAGGTCGAGGGCGGTGGCGACCGGGGTGCGGACGGTGATCCCGGCCAGGGTGGTGGAGGCCCCGCCGACGCCGAGCACCACACCCTCCTCCCGGCTGCCGATCCCGCCGGCCCCGCCGACGGCGCAGCCGAGGTCGGAGACGATGAACCAGTCCTCGCCGTCGGGGCCGCCGTACGGGCGCACGTCGACGGTGGCGCGCACCGTGTCCTCGCCGTCGGCGGCCTCCTCCCGGCGCAGCCAGCCGTCGGCCAGCGCGGCTTCGACGGGCAGCGCCTGCGCGGCCTGCGCGTACGGCTCCGGCTGCTGGAGGAGGAACAGCCGGACCAGGCTCGCGAGCGGGCCGGGCCCGTGGCCGCGGGTGGCGCGCAGGGCGGGGACCGTCTCGCTGCGGGCCAGCGCGGCGTAGGCGGGGGCACCGAGCAGGTCGAGCAGGCCGTCGGCGGTGAAGCCGGCGGCGAGCAGGGCCGTGCGGAGCTCGGCGGCGCGGTCGGGCGAGGGAAGGCTGGTGGTACTCACCGGTCCATTGTGTCGGCTGCCACCGCAGATGCGTGCGCCGCGCGGCCGGTGGCCCGGCATGCAGCAGGGCGGCCGGGTCCTCGAACCCCGGCCGCCCTGGTCCGCGTACCGCTGCGGCCGCCGTCAACCCCGGCCGCCGGCTACCTCACTTCGCCGGCGACGGCGTCGTGACCTGGCAGCCCTTCTGGCCGTTCATCGCCTTGTTCAGGCCACCCGTCTTGAGCGTGTCGTACGCGTCCTTGCTGCCCTTGGTGGTCCCCTCGAGTCCCTGGGCGACCTCCTTGAGGCCCGCGGCGAACTTCGTCTGGTCCTTCGCGTCCAGGCCTTCCGTCTTGGTCTTCAGGTCGGCGTAGCCCTTGGACGTCGCCTCGAAGCCCTGGACCGCCGCGGCCTGGGTCGTCTGGCCGTCCTTGACCGGGGGAACTCCCGCCCCCTGCAGGGCGGCCGCCATCGTCTTGTACGACTCGGACAGCGTCCCGAACGCCGCCGAGTCGGTCGTCTGCACCTCTTCGGGCTTGCTGTTCTCGGTCGCCACGCGCTTGAGGTCGACGTTGGCGGTCTCGATCTTCTTCAGCTCTGGCTGCCACTTGTCGCAGACCTTCTTGGCCCAGGAGGCGGCCTTGTCGTCCCCGTCGTCGCCGCCGCAGCCGGACAGCACCAGCATCAGTACCGCACCGCCGGACACCGCGGCCGCAAACTTCTTGTTCACCGGATTGGTCCCTTCGAAGGTCTCGGCCCGGAAGATACACGCCAGCCATCCGGGGACGCAGAAAGGCGGACAGACGACGCGTCAGTCCGCGCCGCCTGTCCGCCTTTCGGGCGTATCTTCGAGTCCTCGGGCCGGCCGGCCCTTCGGTCCCTCCTCGGATCTCCTCGGATCCCTCCTCGGGTCACCCGCGGGTCACGCCTCGGGGCACCCGTCGGGTCAGGAGACCGCCGCGGGATCGGGCTGCTGGGCCACCCGCTCTGCGGACTCCGAGCCGTCGCCGTCGCCCTCGTCGCCGACGGCGATGCCACGGCGCTTGGAGACGTACACGGCGCCGGTGATGACGGCGATGGCGAGGGCCGCGACGATCGCGCGCACGGTCGCGCTCGTGTCGGCTCCGTAGCTGAACTGCACGACCGCCGGGGCGATCAGCAGCGCCACCAGGTTCATGACCTTGAGCAGGGGGTTGATCGCGGGCCCTGCGGTGTCCTTGAACGGGTCGCCGACGGTGTCGCCGATGACGGTCGCGGCGTGGGCCTCGCTGCCCTTGCCGCCGTGGTGGCCGTCCTCGACGAGCTTCTTGGCGTTGTCCCACGCGCCACCCGAGTTGGCGAGGAAGACCGCCATCAGGGTGCCCGTGCCGATGGCGCCCGCGAGGAACGAGCCGAGCGCGCCGACGCCGAGCGAGAACCCGACGGCGATCGGCGTGAGGACGGCGAGCAGGCCGGGCGTGGCGAGCTCGCGCAGCGCGTCCTTGGTGCAGATGTCCACGACGCGCCCGTACTCGGGCTTCTCGGTGTAGTCCATGATCCCGGGGTGCTCGCGGAACTGGCGGCGCACCTCGTAGACGACGGCGCCCGCGGAGCGGGAGACGGCGTTGATGGCGAGGCCGGAGAACAGGAACACGACCGCCGCGCCCAGGATCAGGCCGACCAGGTTGTTGGGCTGGGCGATGTCCAGGCTGAGGTTCATCTCCCCGGCCTTGGCGCCGACCTGCTTGACCGCATTGGCGATGGCGTCGTTGTACGAGCCGAACAGCGCGGCCGCGGCGAGCACGGCGGTGGCGATCGCGATGCCCTTGGTGATGGCCTTGGTGGTGTTGCCGACGGCGTCCAGGTCGGTCAGGACCTGTGCACCGGCGCCCTCGACGTCGCCGGACATCTCGGCGATGCCCTGGGCGTTGTCGGAGACGGGTCCGAAGGTGTCCATGGCGACGATGACGCCGACGGTGGTGAGCAGGCCGGTGCCGGCCAGGGCCACCGCGAAGAGCGCCAGCATGATCGACGTACCGCCGAGCAGGAACGCCCCGTACACGCCGAGGCCGATGAGCAGCGCCGTGTAGACGGCGGACTCCAGGCCGACGGAGATGCCGGCGAGGACGACGGTGGCCGCGCCGGTCAGGGAGGACTTGCCGATGTCCCGGACGGGACGGCGGTTGGTCTCGGTGAAGTACCCGGTCAGCTGCTGGATCAGGGCCGCGAGCACGATGCCGATGGCGACGGCGACGAGCGCCAGGACGCGCGGGTCGCCGGAGTGGTTGGTGATCGTGGGGTTCTCGACGCCGACGAGGTCTTGGTAGCTGGCCGGCAGGTACGTGAAGACGGCGACGGCGACCAGCACCAGCGAGATCACGGCGGAGATGAAGAAGCCGCGGTTGATGGCGGACATTCCGCTGCGGTCGGAGCGGCGCGGGGAGACCGCGAAGATGCCGATCATGGCGGTGATGACGCCGATGGCGGGGACGATCAGCGGGAAGGCGAGGCCCAGGTCGCCGAAGGCGGCCTTGCCGAGGATGAGTGCGGCCACGAGCGTGACCGCGTACGACTCGAAGAGGTCGGCCGCCATACCGGCGCAGTCGCCGACGTTGTCGCCCACATTGTCGGCGATGGTCGCGGCATTGCGCGGGTCGTCCTCCGGAATGCCCTGCTCGACCTTGCCGACCAGGTCGGCGCCGACGTCGGCGGCCTTGGTGAAGATGCCGCCGCCGACGCGCATGAACATCGCGATCAGGGCGGCGCCGAGGCCGAAGCCCTCCAGGACCTTCGGGGCATCGGCGGCGTAGACCAGGACGACGCAGGAGGCGCCGAGGAGGCCGAGGCCGACGGTGAACATGCCGACGACGCCGCCGGTGCGGAAGGCGATCCGCATGGCCTTGTGCGCGACGTCGGTGAGGTCCTTGGCGGGCTCGCCCTCGGCGGGGGTGGCCTCGCGTGCGGCGGCGGCGACGCGGACGTTGGCGCGGACCGCGAGCCGCATGCCGATGTAGCCGGTGGCCGCCGAGAAGAGGGCGCCCACGAGGAAGAAGGCGGAACGTCCCGCCCGCTGGGTCCAGTCGTCGGCGGGCAGCAGGAAGAGCAGGAAGAACACGACGACGGCGAAGATCCCGAGGGTGCGCAGCTGCCGGCCGAGATAGGCGTTGGCGCCTTCCTGGACGGCTGCGGCGATTTTCTTCATGCTGTCGGTTCCCTCGTCCGCGGCGAGGACCTGGCGGACCAGGATCTGCGCGACGACGAGCGCGGCAAGTGCCACGGCCGCGATCACCATCACGATGAGCCGATTGTCATCGGTGAGTACTGCGGCTGCCAGATCGGAGTTGCCGACCGGCGCGTTGGGGGTGAAGAGCCCCGTCATTCGTCCTCCTTGACGTGATGAGCTCAAGATGTGGACGGATTGTAGGGAGCTCTTCCCGATCAAAACAGTGCGCGGGAAACGGAATTGGCCTGCTCTTGCTCCTCAGCAATAGATCGCGCCGTCCCATTACCCCCGAAAGGGGTAATGGGACAAAGGCATTGACGCCCGGTCATTGATCTAGGAAATGCCGTGGGGGTATGAAAAAAGGCCCTGCTCAGCAGGGCCTTGATTAAGATCGGAAAAATCTCCGGAGCACGGAACTACGGGACTGCCGACTTCGGACTACGGGAGATCGGACGCGCCGGACACGGGCCAGCTCATCCGGATGGTCCCGCCGGACTCCCCGCTCGTCACCTCGACGTCGTCGACGAGCCCGCTGATCACCGCGAGGCCCATCTCGTCCTCGGTGTCGGTATCCGGGTCCAGAGCGGCGTCGAGGCCGGACACGGCGCCCGTCGGGCCGCCGGCCGGTCCGGGCACCTCGTCGCCGACCTCGATGGAGAACAGCTTCTCCTCCTCGGTCAGGATCACCCGGACGGGCGCGGTCAGCCCGTTGCTGAGATGCAGACCGACGGCGCGCGAGCAGGCCTCGCCCACGGCGAGGCGGACCTCGTCGAGCACGGCTTCGTCCACGCCGGCCCGCCGCGCCACGGCGGCCGCGACCAGGCGGGCCGTCCGGACGTGTTCGGGCTGGGCGCTGAAGCGCAGTTCAACGATGGCCATGCGCGTCCCCCTCGGACTACGGGCGTGCCTTACAGGGGCCCGGACCGCCTTCGGCCCGCGCCCCCGCTCCTCTTCGACTCCCCCCTTCGGCGCCTTGCGGCGCCTCGGGGGGTGCAGCCGTCAGTCGGTGGCGGCGACGGCGTCTTCCACCGTCGTGTGGATCGGGAACACCTTGGTCAGACCAGTGATGCGGAAGATCTTCAGGATGCGCTCCTGGTTGCACACCAGACGCAGCGAGCCCTCGTGCGCACGGACGCGCTTGAGACCTCCCACGAGCACACCAAGCCCGGTGGAGTCGAGGAAGTCCACTCGCTCCATGTCGACAACCAGGTGGTAGCTGCCGTCGTTCACCAACTCGACCAACTGCTCGCGCAGCTTGGGCGCGGTATACACATCAATCTCGCCACCGACCTCCACGACCGTGCGGTCGCCGACAGTGCGAGTCGACAGGGACAGGTCCACGGATCCTCCAGCACCTTGCTATCGAGCGGCGCCCCCCAGGGGCCTCCCCACCCGTAGGCAGGGGAGGGATTGGCTGCCGCGATGGCATTCAATCACTTACCGGCAGGCGCGCACGACGCCTTCGGACCATTGTCCCGCACGCCGGTGACACACTCGCTTCCAATGGCCAATACTCACCGTCCCGGTCGGCCCACGGCACCCGAGGACCCACGACCCGCCCCTGGCACGGTTCTGGACCGGCTCTCACGGGGGCCTTCTCGAGCTGCGCGCATCACCCATACGGAGCACTTGCCCCCTCGGGAGGGTCGTCATGCAGTCTGGCCCGACCGCATCCGAACGGATGTCGTAGCCGCAATTCAGGCCTCGGGGATCGGCCATCCGTGGGAACACCAGGCCGCGGCCGCCGAGCACGCCCTGGACGGCGCGTCGGTGGTCGTCGCCACCGGCACCGCCTCGGGCAAGTCCCTGGCCTACCTCGCGCCCGTGCTCTCCGCCCTCGCGGACGGGGCGGAAGCCCCGAACGGGCGGGGCGCGACCGCCCTCTACCTGGCCCCGACCAAGGCTCTGGCGGCCGACCAGCGGCGCGCCGTACGAGCGCTTGCCGCACCCCTCGGCAACGCGGTCCGGCCCGCGGTCTACGACGGCGACACGCCGGTCGAGGAACGCGAATGGGTGCGCCAGTACGCGAACTACGTCCTCACCAACCCCGACATGCTGCACCGGGGGATCCTGCCCGCCCATCCCCGCTGGTCCTCCTTCCTGCGCGCCCTGCGCTACGTGGTCATCGACGAGTGCCACACCTACCGGGGCGTATTCGGCTCCCACGTGGCCCAGGTGCTGCGCCGGCTGCGGCGGCTGTGCGCCCGCTACGGCGCCGATCCCGTCTTCCTGCTGGCCTCCGCCACCGCGAGCGACCCGGCGGCCGCGGCCTCCCGGCTGACCGGCGTCCCGGTCATCGAGGTCGCCGACGACGCCTCCCCGCGCGGCGAGGTGGTCTTCGCCCTGTGGGAGCCGCCGCTGACCGATCTGCGGGGCGAGAAGGGCGCCCCGGTACGCCGCACCGCCACGGCCGAGACGGCCGACCTGCTGACCGACCTGGTCGTCCAGGGGGTCCGTACGGTCGCCTTCGTCCGCTCCCGGCGCGGGGCGGAGCTGATCTCGGTGATCGCCCAGGAGCGGCTCGCCGAGGTGGACCGGTCCCTGCCCGGGCGGGTCGCGGCCTACCGGGGCGGCTACCTGCCCGAGGAGCGCCGGGCCCTGGAGCGGGCCCTGCACTCCGGCGAGCTGCTCGGTCTGGCCGCCACCACGGCCCTGGAGCTGGGCGTGGACGTCTCGGGCCTGGACGCCGTCCTGATCACCGGGTACCCGGGCACCCGGGCCTCCCTGTGGCAGCAGGCGGGCCGGGCCGGGCGCTCGGGCCAGGGCGCCCTGGCCGTGCTGATCGCCCGGGACGACCCTCTGGACACGTATCTGGTCCACCATCCGGAGGCCCTGTTCCGCCAACCGGTGGAGGCGACGGTCCTCGACCCGGACAACCCGTACGTCCTGGCCCCGCACCTGTGCGCGGCAGCCGCCGAGCTCCCGCTGACGGAGGCGGACCTCGCCCTGTTCGGCCCGGCCGCCAGGGAGCTGATCCCGCAGCTGGAGGCGGCGAAGCTGCTGCGCCGGCGGGCCACGGCCTGGCACTGGACCCGCCGGGAGCGGGCCTCGGACCTGACCGACATCCGCGGCGGGGGCGGCCGCCCGGTGCAGATCGTCGAGGCGGCCACCGGGCGCCTGCTGGGCACGGTCGACGAGTCGGCGGCCCACACCGCCGTCCACGACGGGGCCGTCCACCTCCACCAGGGCCGGACGTATCTGGTGAAGCGGCTGGACCTGGAGGATTCGGTCGCGCTGGTCGAGGAGTCCAGCCCGCCCTTCTCGACCACCGCCCGGGACACCACCTCCGTCTCCGTCCTGGAGACCGAGACCGAGATCCCCTGGGGCCCGGCCCGGCTCTGCTTCGGCTCGGTCGAGGTGACCAACCAGGTCGTCTCGTACCTGCGCCGCAAACTGATCACCGGCGAGGTGCTCGGCGAGGCCAAGCTGGACCTGCCGCCCCGCACGCTGCGCACCCGGGCCGTGTGGTGGACCGTGACCGAGGACCAGCTGGACGAGGCCCGGATCAACCCGGAGATCCTCGGCGGCGCCCTGCACGCCGCCGAGCACGCCTCCATCGGCCTGCTGCCGCTGTTCGCCACCTGCGACCGCTGGGACATCGGCGGCGTCTCCGTCCCGCTGCATCCCGACACCCTCCTCCCGACCGTGTTCGTCTACGACGGCCACCCCGGCGGCGCCGGCTTCGCGGAGCGCGCCTTCCACACGGCCCGCGCCTGGCTGACGGCGACCCGCGACGCGATCGCCGCCTGCGAATGCGAGGCGGGCTGCCCCTCCTGCATCCAGTCCCCCAAGTGCGGCAACGGCAACGACCCCCTCCACAAACGCGGCGCGATCCGGCTGCTCACCCGCCTCCTCGCACAGGCCCCGCCCGCCTGAACCCCGCCGGCCCCGGCCACCCTCCCTGCCCAGCCCGGCCCCCTGTCCGGCGTACCGGACCGGCCCTCCTGTCCGGCCCCGGCCGGCGTACCGGACCGGGTACGCCGACAGGTACGCAGGCCCCGGGCTCCGGCACCCCTGGGCCCGCCCTCCTGCCCGCCTCCGGGGCCGGCACACCGGACCGGGTATGCGGGCCCCTGTACGGCTACCCGGGCTCCAGTGGCCCCGTTACGGCTACCCGGCTCCCGTGGTCCCGGTACGGCTACCCGGGCTCCGGTGGCCCCGGTACGGCCTACCCGGGCTCCGGTACCCCTGGGCCCGGCCCTCCTGCCCGGCCCCCGGGCCGGCGTACCGGACCGGGTACGCAGGCCCCGGCCCGGCGGCCCCGGCCCGGCGGCCCCGGGCTCCGGCAGCCCTGCCAGCCCTGCATGCGCCCCTTCCCACGACAGGCCCGGGGGGCCGCCGGGGTGGTACGAGAGACGGTCCTCAGTCGGCGGCGGGCAGGGGCGGTCCCGCCCGGGCGCTGATCGTCGGGGCGAACGGGCCCCTTGCGGGGCGGGCCGCCACCTCGGCCACCTCGCCCTGGACGGCGCACGCGGTCACGGCCGCGCTCTGGGCCCGGGCGACCCGGCGGGCCGCGGTGCAGGCGGCCTCCGGGCCGTGGGTCCAGGTCGCCGCCGCCGCGAGGGCCGCCAGGTCGGCCGCCGCCGCCGCGCGGTGGCGGGCGACGACGGCCTGGCCGAGCAGCAGCACACCGCCGAACACCGCCCCCAGCACCGTCGCCACCAGCGCCGCCCACACCGTCGCCGAACCCCGGTCCCGGCTCATGGCGGCGGCCCCACACTGTCCTCGGCCAGAGCCACCGCCTGCGCCCCGAGCCGCACCGGCAACCCGCCCGGGCCCGGCGCCGGCGCCGCCACCCGGACACGCCACAGGTCCCCCTCGCGCTCCACCGCCACCTCCGCCCCCGGCGGGGCGGCCGCCCGGGCCGCCGCCACCGCCACGCCCGCCGGCTCCGACCGGGCCGCCGCCCGGGCTCCGGCCCGGGCCGCGTCCACACACCGGATCTGCGCGGCCGCCGCCATCAGCGCCCACACCAGCAGCGTCGCGAACAGCACCAGCGCGGGGATCACCAGGGCGGCCTCCGCCGTCACATATCCCCGGTCGCCCATTCGCCGGGGCTTTTCCTCAGAACGGCACATCGAGTGCCTTCCCGATGGTCGACTGAAGTGCCGTGGAGACCACATCACTCGTCACCACCTTGTACAGAACGGCCGCGAATGCACACGCCGCGATCGTGCCCATGGCGTATTCGGAAGTGGACATGCCCGCATCGTTCGCACGCCCGCTCAGCGCCGACCGCACGCGCACCCAGATGATCCTCATGACGACCTCCCGTTGATTTTCGTTCTTGACGTGATCTCAGTTGTGATTTCAGGCCCGGACTTGAGGTCCGAGTTCATGCCGTGACTTCAGGTGCCCGCGAGGAGACCGGAAGCCATTCCGATCACCACCGGGGCCACTCCGACCGCGAGAAACGCGGGGAGGAAACACAGCCCCACCGGAGCGGTGACGAGCACTGCCGCCCGCTGCGCCCGGGCTCCGGCCTGCCGGGCCCGGTTCTCCCGGAGGGCCGTCGCCAGGCGGGAGACCGGCTCCGCGGCCGGAGCCCCCGTCCGGGCGGACCGCTCCAGGCATTCCGCGAGCGCCCGGGCGCCCGGTATCTCCGCCAACCTCCCCCACGCATCCCCCGGTTCGCCGCCGAGCCGCAGCTCCGCTCCGGCCAGCGCCAGCCGCTCGCCCACCGGGCCGCCCAGCGACTCGCCCACCACCTCGGCGGCCTCCACCGGCGCCGCACCGGCCGCCAGGCACGCGGCCAACAGATCGGCCGCGAACGGGAGCTGACGCTCCGCCTCCTGCGGATCCATCCCGGCCGGCGGCCTCGCCCGCCGCAGCCAGCGCCACACCCCGATCGCCGCCCCGCAGCCGGCCAGCACCCCCAGCACCCCGCCGACGAGCACCCAGCCCGCCAACAGCGCCCCGGCCGGGCCGGCCCACGCGGCCACCACCGCCCGCACCCCGGACCCGAACATCGGCGCCCGCCGCTCCGGTTCCGCCGACAGCAGCGCGGCGACCCTGCGCCGGGCCGCTCGCACCCGGACCTGCGCCGCCACCGCCGAAGCCGTGCACAGCACCGCCACCGCGACGCACAGCGCCGTCCCCAGCCTGTGGATCACGAACCCGCCCATCACCGCTCCCCCGCCCGTACGATCCGCCGGCACCACAGCAGCCCCAGCGCCTCCAGCACCCCTCCCGCCAGCAGGCAGCCCCACCCGACCGGGGTGTGCAGCAGCACGCGGAGCGGATCCGCCCCGAGCCCGGTGCCGATGAGCAGGCCGACCAGTGGCAGCAGGGCGAGCACCGCCGTCGTCGATCTGGCCCCCGCCAACTGGGCGCGCAGCGACTCCTGCCGGTCCCGCTCGGCACGCAACGCCCCCTCCAGCCGGTCCAGTCCGGCGGCGAGTCCGGCGCCTCCGTCCACCGAGATCCGCCAGCAGGCGGCCATCCCGGCCAGCCCTTCCGCGCCGGGCTCCCGTGCCGCCTGCCGCAACGCCACGGGAACGTCCCCGCCGAACGCCGCCGCGGCCAGCACCGCCGCCTCCGCCGCACCCGGACCGCCGGGGCCCGCGGCCGTCCGCCGCATCGCCGCCGTCAGCGCCTGCCCGGGCTGGGCCCCCGCCCGCAGCTCGCCCACAGCCGCTCCGCACAGCGCGATCACCTCGGCGGCCCGTGCACTCCGCTCCCGCTCCCGCTGCCGGATCCGCAGCCACCGCCGCACCAGCGGCACCGCCGCAGCGCCCACCACCAGCGGGATCACCGACCTGCCCAGCAGTGCGACCACGAGCCCGGCCCCGAGGCAGGACCACTCCCGCCACCGCGCGGCCCGCACCCGTACCGCGATCACCAACCGCTCGCGGCGCAGCGGACCAAGGGGCACCACGGGCCCGATCCCGGCCAGTACCACCCGGGCCCGCCGGGACACCCGGCCTCCCCCGGCCAGGGCCCAGGCGGCCGTCCCGGCGCACAGCACCCCGGCGAACAGCGGCAGCGGCACCGCGACCAGGCCGTTCACCGCGCACCCCGCAGCAGCGGACGCAGCCGCTCCCACCCCTGCTCCCGCGCGAACCCCCGGGCGGACCAGCGCAGCGCCGGTACGGTGACCACCAGCCCGGCGGCGTCCCGCTCCAGTACATGCACCTCGGCCACCCGGCGCCGCCCGGTCCGGTCCCGGACCAGATGGACCACCAGGGTCAGCGCGGCCGCCAACTGGCTGTGCAGGGCGGCCCGGTCGAGCCCGGCGGCCGTCCCGAGCGCCTCCAGCCGGGCGGGCACATGCACGGCGGCATTCGCATGGACCGTGCCACAGCCTCCCGCGTGACCGCCCTAACCGTGCATGAAGTCGATGCGCGCTAGGGGGAACGAGAGAGGGGGCCCCATGCCAACCGTGATCATCTACGACCGCTTGTCCCGGCTGTTCGCTGACGAGGCACCTGACCACCGCATCACCGCGTGCAAGACGTACGCGGCGCAGCGTGGTTGGGAAGTGATCCACGTTGCCAGTGACACCAACATCTCCGGTGCCACGAAGCTGGAGGACCGCCCCGGCATGCGCGAGATACTTGCCTGGCTACCGCGAGCTGACTACGTGCTTGCGGCAAAACTGGACAGGTACGCCCGAAGCGTCTTGGAGTTTCAGCGCTTGCTGAAGGCAGCGGAGTCCACCCGAACGACCGTCGTCACTGCTGATGGTGTGGTTTCGCCAGAAAACTCCTCGATCATCATCAACGTGCTCGCTGCGTTCGCCGAGTACGAGCGAGACATGATCACGTCCCGTATCCAGGACTCAAAGAATCACTTCCGGGCTCGCGGCAACCACCTGGGCGGTCTCGCACCGTACGGGTACGCGGTCGATGGACCAGTGAACAACAAGCGTTGGGCCATCGACGAGCCCGCTGCCGCCATCGCCCGCGAGTGCGCCGACCGACTCATCAACCACGGGGCATCGTTGACTGGCCTTGCCCGCGAACTGAACGAACGCGGAGTACTGCCCCCAGCAGACCACGCACGGCAGCGAGACGGCCGCAAGGTGCGGGGCGGTCGCTGGCATTCGACAACGCTGCGGGACGCGCTGTACACCCCTGCGGTTCGCGGCTGGCTCGTACAGGCCGTGCCAGGGACCAAGCGGAGCGCCCTGACGAATCAGCCAGTTCTCGACGCCGAAGGCCGCCCCCTGTCAACTGGGCCCGCAATCCTGGACGCTGAGACGTGGTCCGCCGTGCGCGCGGTCATCGACGGCAAGGCCAAGGGACGTGGTGCGGAGCGCAGCGGTAAGGCGCTCTTGCTTCACGTTGCGCGCTGCTCAGAGTGTGATGGACCGATGTACCGCCAGCGCCGCGAGGTCGCTGGGAAGGACTACAGCACGTACGTGTGCCGCGCTGGTGTCGGCAAGCAGGGCATCCACAGGCCCAACGTCATCGTGGCCGGGCCGGTCGAAACCATGGTGACTGACGAGTACTTGAAGCGGTTCGGCCGGTTCAACCTCATGCGCTGGGCCGAGCCCGATGGCAGCGCGGTGCTTCAACTCGCCGAGGTGACGACCCAGATTGAGCGATTGGCCGGAAACCTGATGCGCCTTGACCCCAACGGCGCGGCCGCACGGATCGCCATCACACAACTGAACGCACTTGAGCGCCGAGAAGCCGAGCTGCGTGCCGAGGCTGATCACGCCGAAGGGCGCTGGGTTGCTGCTGGCGGCAGCGTGGCGGACGAGTGGAACCGGCGGGGCGAAGAGGAACGACGAGCCATGCTCGCCGACCTGGGCGCTCGGGTGGTGATCTCTCCTCCTGCGCCGTCGAGCCCTAAGCGATTCAACCCGGCGCGAGTGTCGATTAGCTTCGAGGGCCCTGCGTGGGTGCGTGACGTTGACCCGGCAGAGTCAGAGCTAACAGCAATCGATCTCGTGGAGAGTGGATTTCTAGGATGAACGAGACGGCCCTAGCCGCCCTGTAGCGGCCTCCGTAGCCCCGTCGAGCCTGCCAGGGTCCGGCGGGGCTTTCTCGTGCCCGCTCAGCCCCGTACGGAGGCGCCACGCCCCCTTGCTGGCTTGGTGACCGGTCCAGCGAGGTGAGCTCTGCCCAGCTGAGATGGTGTTTTGGCGTTTTGCTTCAAAATCTCAATCCCCCTCCGAAAGTCACGAGGTAAACCGAGCAGCCCCGCAAATCGCCAAACCGCCACGGTGAGGCAGCGGGAGTGGGAAGTCGTTGCGCTCTAGTTGCCCATGAGAGAGCTGTTCGGCGTCGCAGTAGCGTCCGGCGCCGGACGGCCCCTCTCACTAGGTGCATGGCAGTGCAGCCTTCCCAGATCTTGAGCCCGGATTCCTGTCCGATCGCCGCTGCCACGGCGCACAGGGGTCCGGGCTCTTCTGTGTTCTGGAGCTGGTGAATCCATGGTTCTTCGCGTTAACGAAATGTCTGTGTCTCTCGCTGACCGGGAGAAGGCTCTCAAGGAGCTGGGAAAGCTCACATCAAAGGGAGTCCGCTCGACTGCCGACAAGGCCCGTGAGGCGGAACTCCTGGCCGAGATCAGGCGCGCCGATGGAACGATGCGGGCGGTTGTCGACGATGCCGTGACGCAGGAGTCCCAGCAGGCCAGCGGTGCTTTCTGGGCACGCGCGACGGATGAGTACGCTAAGCGCGATCGGGGCTCGGCTGAGGTCTTCGGTACGGCGCTGAGTCAGACGCGTGACGGAGACTGGTTCGATGCGGTGGCCTCCGAGTACGCGCCAGTCACCCTGTCTGCTGCGGGAAAGGGCTCACGGCTGATCCAGCGAGTGACTGCTTTCCCGTTCGGCCGGCAGCGCGGGTTCGTCCCGATCGCCCCGAAGATGACCGCAGTTCTCCAGCCCCGCAACGAGGCCGCCGCTTTCATGGCCAACGCCGTTACGGCACCGCTGTTCGAAGCGGTCAAGGTCTCGGCCCTGGTGAGTGTGGACAAGGACACGCTGACCGATATTCCGCCCACCGAGAGCGCGCTGAACACGGCGCTTGCTGCCGCCATTGGAGCCCGTCTCGATCACGTGCTGATTCAGGGCGGTACCGATGGGGACGTGACGGTAACCGGCATGATTGCCGACGGGAAGACCACTACGGTCGGCGCGATCGGGTTCGACCAGTTGGCCGACGGGGTCGCGCGCGTTGAGGACTCCGGCGGAACAGCCGAAGCAATCATTGCCCGCCCTGGCGAGATCGCCGCGATTCGCAAGCAGGTGGATGGCAACAAGCTGAGCAGCCTGCCCGAGCTAATCAGCATTCCTGATCTGGCCGACGGCACGGTAGGTATCCCGGCCGGGACGGTCATCATTGCGGACCTGTCTTCGGTATCCGTCGCAATCCGCAAGAACCTTGAAATCCTCAAGACGGAGAGTGCACCGGAGGCTTTCAAGGTTGACCGCGTTTTCATCGCCGGTCGCTGCCGGATTTCCTCGGTAGTGCTGGCCGACGCTGGCCGTGTCCAGATTCTCAAGGTCGGCTCATGACGGCCCCGATCCGGCAGCCATCCCACCTGTGCCACCCGGACCGGCGCTGCGGTGAGTGCCGGACCTACGACCGCCAGCAGCGCGAGCAGAGGGAAGCCACCGCCACAGCGGCCCTGGACGAGTGGTCGGCCGCGCGAGGCTTCGCCGGGCGGTGGCCGTGCTTCGCGCGATGGTGCAGCACCACCCCGGACGACGTGGCCTCTGTGATGCACGAGAAGGCGGCAGTCTCCCTGATCCTCGCTGAACGCGCTTCGGCCTACCGGGTGCGGTTCGAGCGGAACGTCAGGGATACCGGCCTGGTGCCCGTGTGCCGGGACTGCGTGGAAGCGATCACATGGCGGGGGGTCGCGGATGGGTAGGGGGCCGGGTTCGGGTCTTCCGGCTGCCGGAAGGTGGGGGGTGCGCTTCGGCCGGCTGACGTGTCGGAAGCCCGAGCGGGAACCGCTGCTGGTCGAGACTGCCGACCGGCTCGCGGCCATGGCACGGCGTGGCGTCGGCGTCCGGTGCATGCGCTGCGACGGAAACGGTCCGGTTGAGGCGGTGGTACTGGCCTGGATCACGCCCGTTCGCGAAGGCGGCAGGCGCGACCGCAGCAACGTCCACACGTCCTGCCGGGGCTGCTGGCTGACGACGGGCCGCGCCGATGGGCTGCCAGTGCTCCAGGGCGCTGCGATAGCCCGGTCTGCGAGACCGGCTGAGCCTGCGGCGATCGTCTGTCTCTGATCCTCTGCCGCTCTGGCAGAGCAGGGCACGACAGAAGTTCGCAGCGTTGGCCGCTGGCGATCCCGGCCCCAGCTCAAAAATCTCGTCCGTAACGAACAGGCCGCCCGGCGTTGTTCGTCATCCGCAACCCTCAGAAAGGGGGTCACCTCTTGAAGGTGCTCACGTGCCAACACAAGCCGTGCGGAAAGCTGTTCGGCAAGGATGCCGACGCGCGGCAGCGCTACTGCGACAGTCGGTGCAGGGTCGCCGCTTCACGCGCCCGGAAGGCGACGGCGCAGAGCGGCGGGCTTGCCCTCGTGAAGCCCCTGAACGCCTCTGACAACGCGCCCGAGCGCTTCGGCGACGTACGGGCGCTCTGGGATGCGCTGATCCGCCAGATAGCCGCTGACGGCTTCATGGTCATCGGCGCGAGCGGGCTTCCCGTCGCCCATCCGGCGCTCAGGTACTTCACGGCACTTCACTCCGCGATGCGCGACCTTGAGAACGGCACCGGTCCCGACACCGACGTGAGCCCGCTTGAGCAGATGCAGCGCCTTGCCCGCCAGGCGCTCACCGACTACGACGCGGAGAACTTCTGATGCCCGCTGAACACCCGGCGAGTTCCGAACTCGCCGCGATGGCTTGCCGATTGGCGGACGATACCGACCCGCCGACGCATCTCCTGTGGGACCTGTTCGCGGCGCTGTTCACGGCGGAGATCGGCCGTGCTCCGCTCCCGACCGACCTGTACGCCTGCCTGCTGTGCCCGTGCCACTTCTGACCCGCGCCCCGTACCTTCCTAGCCCTGAGCGGCTGGGATGGGTGCGGGGCTTCCGGCGTTCCCTGGTATCAATCCAGGGATGCCAAGGCACCCGCCACAAGTGAGCGCGCCGCTGCGCCCCGGACTGCCCCCTGTGAAAGCCGTTCAAAGGCTCGGGCGTACAGATCGACCTGACTGGGCTGCGTGAGCGTGGAGGCGGCATCCAGCGTGTCCGCGTGGACCCTGCTGTCGTCGAAGATCGTGAAGGTTGGCATGGGCCACACGGTCCGTTGCGCCGCGAACGGGACGATGCCCAGGGCGACATTTGGAAGATCCATAACTCCGAGCAGGTGGCCAAGCTGTGCCGCCATGGTCTCGGCGCTGCACACGCGGTACCGCAACACAGACTCCTCCAGTACGAACGAGAACCGGCGTGCGCCGTTGCTCAGCACCGTGTTGCGCCTGATACGCGCCGCCACGGCATCACTCACGTCGTTCGGGGTTCCCCGGAAGTCTGCGATGGACGACAGCAGGGCGGCGGCGTACCTAGGCGTTTGGAGGAACCCAGGGATCACGTCGGAGACGTAGACCCGGAACACCTTGGTCTGCCGGTACAGGTCCCCCGTGGACTCTTGCAGGCGACGGAGCCCACTCCGCTGGAGTCGTCTCCACTGCACATGAGCGTCGGCAGACAGCCTGTTAGCGGCGATCAAGTCAGGGGTTTGATCGTCGGCGCCACAGGCTCGGCACCACGCCCTGATGTCTGGATCAGAGGGAGGTGTCTTGGCGTTCTCGATCCGGGATGACTTCGACTCCGACCAACCGCACCTGGTGGCCAGCTCCCGCCCGCTGATCCCTGCGTCCTTCCGGATCTCACTCAGCCGACCGGCAAGGACTTCGCGGGCCTTCTGAACGCTAGAAGAGGGATGCGCGGGCATGGAGCTGGCCTTCGTCAGATTTCGTACAGGTGGTGCGGGATCGCTCGCTCCCAGACCGCTTCGAACGCAGTAGAGCACAGCTTTACGGTCTCCGGGTCCTCCGTGATCTCGTCTTCAACCACCGCGCCGTCACCGGAAAAGTGGTGCACCCGAAGCAGCGCACCATCGAACAACCAGAAGTCATTCCCCGGCAGGGGGATACTCGTGGCCCGTCGCCGGGGCAGCCAGCGGACCTCCTCACCCGCTGTGACGTTGGCGTGGGTGACGTAGTGCTCCCACCGGATGTACTCGGACACGGGCTCGGAGACGACCCGACCTCGACGGATCACTACACCCCGAGCCACAGTGTCCATGATCAACTGGTCATAGGGGTGCCACCAGGACTCACGGTCCTCCCAGTTGATCCGCTCACCACGCTGCCATGCCTCGAACCGCTCTGTCGGGGCGTAAGAGTCCCGCAACTCCAGATGGACGGCGGACCGCTCGCACCGCCCAAGCAGCTCAGCGAAGCTGGGCACGCTCGATGGCATCACATGCCTCCCTGATCATGGGTACCATCCGGGCCGGAATCCTGACGATGGCTTCACTGTCGGGTACCGGACCGTTCGCGGGGCTGCTCCCCTCGCACTCCGCCTGAGTCTCGGGGCTCGGCTTCCACCCCTGCAACAAGATCTCCTGAGCCTCCGGGTCCGCCCACACGGTGGGGCAGTGATCCCGGTCGGTGTTGGGGTCGATACCAACGAACTCTACGGCCATGGCTGGCTCCCTGGTCTAGGTGCTTGCTCGGGCTTGCACAAGCTTCACTGAACAGCAGATAGAGCGTCAATACCGCTGCCGGTCATGCCGATTGGCATGCAAGCTCATGCAAGTTTGTAGAGCCCGACGCCTCGCCGTCCGTAACGTCTTCAGCATCGGTGGAGCAGGCGGCGGAAGGAGCGTCCGTGTCGGAGTTGGAGCACGAGACGGAGCGATTGAGACGGTACCGCGCTGAGGCGGAAGCGGCAGCCGACGCCGTGGAGACCGCCTGGCAGCTCGCGGGGCTACCGTCTGGCATCGACGTTATGCCCGTCGTGAGCGGACGCGGGATGCGCGAGGGTCCTCACGTCTCGCTCGGCGGCTGCCACGCCCGTACGGCCAGCGCTCTTGCCGACGTGCTCACGGAGTACGCCCGGCTCACCGGCCGACTGATCGACGGAAGGTCTCACATCCTGATGGCGAGCGTGCTCGCTGATCTCGGCCTGAAGCCCGCCCTGCCGAGCGATGGAATCTACGTCGTACCAAGGGAGTTGAGCGCATGAGCAGGCCGATTCCTGATCTCCCACGGCGCGCGTTGGATGACGAGAGCCCGGAAGCCGTACACGCCCCGCTGGCGCCCGAGGAGCACGCGCCCGGCCCCCTGGACCCGGAGCAGTTCGTCCGGCGCGCCAGGCTGCTGCGAGACGTGCGGACTGCCAACACGCGCCCCCGGCGGTAGCTACCTCTCAGCGCCATTACAGACTCCCGCGCCGGCAGTCCGCACCCTCGGACAGGTCGAGCGGTCGGGGCGGGTCCTGCAAGTGCACGACGGTCCGACGGAGCACCCTGGGCCGACGACGATTCGGAGGGACAGAACCATGCCTGCGTGGATTCTCTACAACGACGGCAAGCACGGCGGCGGCACCGGTTCCGGCACGGGTGGCGGCCAGCAGGACGACAGCAACAGCGGCAACAAGCACGGTGGCGGAGGCAGCTCGGAGGGCGGCAACACCTCCGACGGCCAGGGCCCGGCGGACGGCAAGTAGCCGATGAGCGACAAGCACGTAGCGGAGGCCGGTCGTACGCGGCTGGCCTCCGCGCTCATCGACAACGAGTCGCTATCCTCCGACTGGCTGGAGGCGTATAGCGCGGTACCGCGCCATCTGTTCGTGCCTGACACCATCTGGCCCGGCATGGCCGATGGGGTGCGGCAAGGTGAGGCGGTCAGCCGGAAGACTGACCCGGACGCCTGGTGGAACGCCGTCTATTCGGATATCCCGCTGACGACACAGTGGGACGACGGTGACCACCTGGGCGTGAACCGGGGCACTGTGCCCACGTCGTCCAACTCCATGCCAACCATGGTGTTCTCCATGCTGAAATCGCTTGAAGTCGGCGATGGGGAAAGGGTGTTGGAGGTCGGCACCGGTACCGGGTGGAACGCTGCTCTGCTGTCTCACCGGCTCGGGTCGGGCAACGTCGTCACGGTGGAAGTGGACGCGAGCAGCGCAGCAGAAGCGCAACGACGTCTTGCACGGGCTGGGTACTCTCCGCTGCCGATCGTCGGCGACGGCGCAGCGGGCTACGCCAAGGGCGCGCCGTATGACCGGATTATCGCAACGTGTTCCGTCCGGGAGATTCCGCATACCTGGGTGGAACAGACCCGGCCCGGCGGGGTGATCCTCGCACCGTGGGGGCCGGAGTACGGCGGAGAGGCTCTGGTCCGGCTCACGGTCAGCGAGGACGGCACGGCGAGTGGCCCGTTCGTGGGGTCATCCGCCTTCATGCGACTACGCCAGCAGCGCATCGACCGGCCGAAGAGCCTCACCTACCTGTCCGGGCCGTGGCCTGCCAATGGAGAGCGCGGCACGACCGACCTTTCGCCGGACGAGATCGGCGGATGGCTCGACATGTTCGCAATCGGCGTGCAGGTACCCGAGGCGTTCCCGCTGGTCGAGCGTTACGCGGATGGGTCCTACACGCTGTGGCTCCATGACACGGCGATCACGTCGTGGGCAACCGTCGACTGGGAGCCCGATCGGACTGACTTCGAGGTTGTGCAGTCCGGACCCCGCCGACTGTGGGACGAGATCGCCGCTGCGTGGCTTTGGTGGGACCAGCACGGCCGTCCCGGGTTCGACCGGTTTGGCCTGACTGTGACCCCCGCCGGTCAGGCGGCGGTCTGGCTGGACACCCCCACCAACCCGGTACCCGTGCGGGGCTGACCAGCTCTGTACCGCCCCGTCCGTGCGTCTCTCCCCCGTGCGGCACGGACGGGGCTTGCCTGAGCAGATGGATCGGAGATCCTTGACCGCCCTTCCCCCGATTCCGGCGGCACTTCAGAGGGTCCGCACGGTCGCCCGCATGAAGCGGGAGGCGGAGCAGCAGTTAGACACGGACCTGAGAGCGGCAGCGCGAGCAGCACACCGGGCGGGGGCTACCTGGGGGGAGGTAGGCGACGCTGCCGGACTCACCGAGCAGGCTGCCGGGCTTCTCAAGTACGACAAAGCGCCGGACGGCCGGAAGCGTCGCTGACGCTAACCCCAATCGGCTCCGTCCGTGCGCTGTCCCCCGTGGCGCATGGGCGGGGCCTTCTCCGTAGCCAGGCATACGTGTACGGTTTGCGCAGTCGCGCGCCCTCGTGGCCCGTGTTCAAAGCCGCCAGGAGATCGGCCACTTCGGCGCCCCGGACCTCGCCGACGACAAGCCGGTCCGGCCTCATCCGCAGCGCCTGCCGGACCAGATCCGCCAGGGTGACCAGGCCCGCCCCCTCCTGATTGGCCGGCCGGGTCTCGAGCCGGACCACATGCGGATGGTCGGGGCGCAGCTCGGCCGAATCCTCGGCCAGGACGATCCGCTCGCCGGGGCCGACCAGCCCCAACAGGGCGCTGAGCAGGGTGGTCTTGCCGGTGCCGGTGCCACCGGAGACGAGGAACGACAGCCGGGCCTCGACCATGTCCTGGAGCAGCCGCTGACCGCCGGGCGGCAGCGTGCCCGCTTCCACCAGCTCCTCCAGCGTGAACGCCCGCGGCCGCACCACCCGGAGCGACAGGCAGGCCGAGCCGACCGCCACCGGCGGCAGTACGGCATGCAGCCGGGTGCCGTCCGGCATCCGGGCGTCCACCCAGGGCCGGGCGTCGTCCAGGCGCCGGCCCGCGACGGCGGCCAGCCGCTGGGCGAGCCTGCGCACGGCATCGGCGTCGGCGAAGGTCACTCCGGTCAGCTCCAGCCCGCCGCCGCGGTCCACCCACACCCGGTCCGGGGCGGCCACCAGGACATCGGTGACCTCCGGATCGGCGAGCAGCGCTTCCAGCGGGCCGGCTCCGACCAGTTCGGACCGCAACTCGGCCGCCACGCCCAGCACTTCCGCATCCCCCAGCAGCCGGCCCTGAGCCCGCAGAGCCGCCGCCACCCGGGCCGGGGTCGGCTCCGCCCCGCTCTCGGCGAGCCGCTGCCGCACCGCGTCCAGGAGCACGGCGCTCATGCCGCCACCCCCTGGGAGGGGCCGAGCGCCCGCCGCCAGAAGCCGTCGCAGAACCGGGCCAGCGCGCCCCGCCCCTGCCCACCCGGCGGTTCCCCCTCGGCCACCCGCCCCGGCAGCCCCACCTCGACCGGCACTTCGCCGGCCAGCGGAATCCCCAGCAGCCCGGCCACCGCCTCGGCGTCCAGCCCGCCCGGGCAGCGGCCCCGTACGACCACGCGGACGTCCCGGGCCACCATCCGCACCCCGGCCGCGACCCGGCCCGCGGCGGCCACGGCCCGCAACTCGCCGGGCACCACCATCAGCACCAGGTCCAGCTGCGCCAGCGCCTCGGCCACGGCCTCGTCCACCCGCCGGGGCAGGTCGACCACCACGACCCCGCCCCGGCGGCGCGCGGCCGCCAGCACCGAGCGCATCGCCGCGGGCGGCACCACCACCCGGTCCCCGCGGTCCCAGCTGAGCACCCGGAGCGCATGCAGCTCCGGCAGGGACTCCTCCAGCGCGCCGGCGCCCACCCGGCCCCGTGAGCCGGCGAAGTCCGGCCATCGCAGCCCTTCGGCGCTTTCGCCGCCGAGCAGCACATCCATGCCGCCGCCGAGGGGGTCCCCGTCGACGAGGATGGTCCGCTCCCCGGCGCGGGCGGCACGGAGGGCGAGTGCACACGCGAGGGTGGAGGCTCCGGCGCCGCCGCTGCCGCCGATCACCCCGACGGCGAGGGCGGGTTTCCCGGCCCCCTCCACCACATCGGCGATGCGGTCGACGAGCCGGCTCTCCGCGTCGGGGAGCCGGAGCACCTCCTCGGCGCCGATCTCCACCGCCCGCTGCCACACACCGTTATCCGGGCAGAACCCTGTCTCACCTGCGCTTCCGAGCCCCGGAAGCCGCGAACAGATTCACTCGATCGAGGTCGGAGGCCAGGCCATCAACCTTGCGAAGAGCCATACGAGTAGAGCTAAGTGAAGCAAGATTCTTTAGGCGCCTAACTCGCAGTTCAGGACGTCGATACAATGCCAACAACGTTAGAGAACACGGGACTTAAATCTTGAAAGCGGGTTGACGGATGTGGGTTTTGCTTGAAAATTTCAAGCATGAACCCACAGTCCTGGCTCGACGCCTTCGTGCGGCGGAACCTGAAGGACCTCGCCCGGGTGCGTGGCTATGCCGAACTGAGCCTCGCCACGGCCATGGAGACAGAGCGCAGGAGGCGCCCCCATCCCCGGAAGGTCGAGGGGGCGGTGGTCGCAACGAATGTTCGCGATCTGATCTTGCTGAGTGCCGACAACCCACTTTTCGAGTCAGGGAACTTCGAGTTGAAGCCCCGCGCGAATCGCGCGGTGCGACTGATCGAGAAGGCGACAGGGCGGGAGATCGCCGTCCGAAAGATCTCTCCGGCGGAGAAGGTCGTCATGACCGACCTGCCGACGGGTGCCTATCCGGTCCAGGACGGCATGTTCGAGGCTCCTGGCGGCTTCCTCGCCCAGGGACTGCTGCCGGTGTTGGTGTGGTCGATCAACAGGGACGACCTGCTGGGCGAGTTCCGGGCCGTGATTCTCGATGGGGAGAAGTCGTTGGGCAGGAAGCCGTTGGCGGTCTGCGCCTCGGTGGAGATTCCCCTGCTGGAAGGGGTCCTGACCACGAACGTGCCCGCGCCGTCGGCACCGGGAGACGACTTCGGCAGTATGGTCCAGCCGCGCAAGGCGCGGGAGGACGACGCCGAGGCACTGGGGGGTCCCATTTCGGGTACGTAGTCCCTGGCTGTGAGTGGATGAGGGAGATGCGCAACCGTGGCTGACACGACCACCGTCTACGGGCACCGCGTGAGACAGGCGCGGACGATCCGGCAGAGTCCGATCAAACCTCTGGCCCAGACGCTCGGTTTGGCTCCCTCATCGTGGACCGCGCTGGAGCGGTCCACGACCACGCAGCTGCCTCGGCTACAACTGCGCGTCTTGGCTACCGCGCTGCGGTTCCCCGCCGAGTTCTTCCAGTCGGCGCCGGGGCTGCCGATCCACCGTGGTTCGCTGCTGCTGCGGGCGAAGAAGACCATCAAGGTCGCGGAGGTCGAAGCGCTGACGGCGTTCGCGGAGATGGCGTATGAGCTGCTGGCGGCTTTGGGGAAGCACGCGACTCAGCCGCCGGTTCGGCTTCCGCGCGTGCGGCCGGATACGACGCCGGAGGAGGCGGCGCGGCTCACCCGGGCGGTATTGGATCTGCCGGAAGACGAGCCGATTGCACATGTGATCCACGCGGCGGAACGCGGGGGGATCCCGGTGGTAGTCGCGGATGTGGGGATGCCGGATGCGAAGCACGACGCCTTCTCGGTCTGGGTCGGCGAGTTCCAGGAACAGCCGATGGTAGTGGCCCGCCCGGTGAACTCCTGGGAGCGCACCCGTTGGTCGGTGGCACATGAGCTGGGGCATTTGGTTCTGCACCGAGGGCTCGCGGAGGGGGATGCGGAGGATGAGGCCAACCGCTTCGCCAACGAGTTCCTGCTGCCGTCCCGGATGCTGGCGCTGGAGTGGCCAGAGGCGGTCACGCTGAGCACGCTTATGCCGCTCAAGCAGCGCTGGCGGATGTCGCTGGCCGCGCTGATCATGCACGGTTCGGCGAATGGACTGCTAGAGCGGCGTCGCGCTGAGGGGTTGTTCAAGCAGTTGTCCGCGCGGCGGGACCCAAATACCGGAGTGACATGGAAGGTTCAAGAGCCGGGCTGGGCAGAGTGGCAGCCCGAGCGGCCGCGGCTACTGGCTGTGATGGCTGAGCGGGGCATGGAGCAAGTTCCGTCAGCGTCGTTGTTCTCCTCGTTGTCCGGTGGCTGGGCGGCGGACTTGATGGAGCAGGTGGTGGTCGGGCAACGGCCGGCTCCCACGGTGGTGCGGGCCCTGGCCCGGCAAGCGCGGGTCGATGCAACCCCAGCGGACAACGTCGTCGCCTTCCGCAGGGCGTGAGGACGTCGTGGCGGCCGTTCAGCGTGTCACGGCGGACTCCGGCCCGGTCATCCACACGGTGACCAGGCTGGCCGCTCGGACGCCGGGCCGCCCAGGGCCGCTCGGCATAGTCTGCCCCGCCGACGCCTCCAGCCGCACCCAGCCGCACGACGCCCGACAGGCGCATGGGTGAACCCGAGCCGCCAGCGTCAGGCCGCTGCCCTTCGCAAGGCCGCTTCGGACAAGGCCCGCCGAACCCGACAGGCCGCCGAGGAGGGCCTGAGACGGGTCATCAAGTCCGGCGGGCCGGTGACCTTCGCCGCGGTCGCACGAGCCGCCAAAGTCTCCCAGCACTATCTCCACCGCCAGCCCGACCTGGCCGACCGCATCAAGCTCCTTCGCGCAGCCCAATCCGCAAGTACGAACAAGATCCCCCAGCAACCCGCGGGCCATGATGAGCCCACGCCGATCGCAGTCCTTCGCGCACGCCTGTCCGAAGAACGGGCCAAACACCGGGACGAGACGGCGGAACTACGACTCCGCATCAGGGAACTTGAGGAGAAGTGCGCCGCAGCACACGCCGAGATCCAACGGCTCGCCGCTGCCTACGACAGCATCCCGAGCGCCTCGAACACTGACCCGGGCCCTGGATCAGACGGGGTTATCTGGGGTTGCGAGAAGGCGTAAAGACGTGCCAGCAACAGCGGGCACCTGCAGGTCATGGCTTCGCTATAACGCGCCTGATTGACCCGCTCAGAAATTCCAAGTACCTAGGAGGCGACTGTCCTGCCATCTCTTGCTTGCCAACGAAGTGACTGCCCGTCATGACGTTAGGGCGGAGGACCAGAATCAGGTGACCGTCTAAAGGGGCGCCCGGCGCCAGTATCCCCTCCACCTCATCCTCCGCCCACACCATCCCTGCCAGTCTTTGTGTCAGGTCCCAGAGGTTGGAGCGCAACTCTTCCCAGGTCAGATTGAGTTGGTCAAGAGTGCTGAAATCCGTCAGGTCCAGGATCGAGAGATCCTGCACCTGAATGTAACCAAAGGACCAAGCGTCGCCCTTCCACTGGCTAACGCTGACGTTGGGAGAAGCGCGCATCAGTTCTGCCCAGGAGGCGATAGGGCACGATGACCCATACCAACGGCCGTCGTCTCCCTGCCGGTGGTAGCGCCCATCGCGAGGAGCCTTCGGGGGTGCGCTCTCTACGGGATAGGCCGAATCACAGAAACGCCAGTAGATTCCGCTGTGGGACTGGAGCTCCACGATCGCGTCGACGTCCCGTCCCGGGCCCAGCTCACCACGAATGCTGACAGGCACGGTCTCACCTCAGCTCGGATAGCCTTAGGTGTAGTCCCCCTGCACAAAAGCCTCGGCGGCTGCCCTCACAGCATCGACATCTTTGTCGTGTCTGAGCACATCCCGGGGTGTCGATCCACTCAGTCTTGAGTTCGGACCCGTGATCCACTGGCGGACGCCGTCGTCGTACAGCTTCGTCTGCAGCAGCTCGATGATCTCCTTGACCTGTTGGATCAGGAAATCATCATGAGGGAGGCTCGAGCTGGGGAGCCCGAAGCGATCCAGCTCGACAGGCACATGCTTGGTAGCCATGCGTATTACCTCCTTGCGCAGGTGGAACCGTGCCGATCTCGGCTTTATGCCCGCTCCGGGGAGCGTCATGCGCAAAGGTCTTATCATGACGCTAGCAGGTAGCAGAAGGCTGGCAACTTGGAAACCTTCGCGTGATTATGTGAGCGCTTGGTAACTCAGCGTGCAACCGCCGAGCGCATCCCGGTAGCCGCTGATGCCCCCTGCCCTCCCTCGCTGCAACGCTGATGATCTCTTCGGGGGCATCAGTAAATGCCCGGACCAATCAGTCATGCCCTAAAGCCGTGATCGCGCCGGCTCGTCCGCTGCCGTGCCTGTCGATGTCATCTGCATCCGTAGTTCAGAGAGGCAAACCCTGCCCGCGTATCGCTTCCCGGTGACGGTGTTCACGGACCCAGGCCGCAGGGCGCCCAGACGCTGGCGTCGAGCGGGCTTATGGGCCTCCTGGAGCCAGAGCAGGAATTTCCGGACCTCACCGATCTGATCACCCAGGCATTTGCGTCACAACGGTGGCCGTGACGCAAGCCAACTCGACTGGCGGTTGGTCACCGCTTAACCCTCAAAGCGCTTGAGGTGGAGCTTGATCTCGGGGTGCTTCGCCAGCTGATGAGGCTTCCCGGCAAAGCCCCGCACGGCTTCGAAGAGTTCACGATCGCTGCGGCCGGTCAGCTTTTTCTCGATCAGTCCGAGAAGTTCGCTCCACTGCTCGCGGGGCAACTGCTGCTGCAGCTTGCTGGCGATCGTGGTGTCCGTGAACGATCGCAGGGCGAGCGAGGCTTGCTGCGGATTGAACCTGGTGATCAGATCTCGATAGATCGGGTCGGCGTTGATGGCGATGCCGTTGCCGTTGCTCAGGAAGACCTCGATTACCCCAAGCACGTACTTTCGGCTCAGGCCCTCCGGAATGTCGCCATGCTGGCCGACGAGTTCCTGCAGCCGGCGGGCGATCGGCGGCTCGGTGTAGAAGTTGCTCCACCCGTTGTGCGCGTCGATCAGCTCGTCCAGGGCACCGTCGATCTCCCAGGCACGCTCCTCGGACGGCAGGTAGGTCGCACCCTCGGCCAGATCGATGAGCTGACGAGCAAGGTCGGCCTGTTCCTGATCACCGTTGGCGCGGAACCTACCCAGCCGGAATCCGAAGTTGTATCGCGTTTCGTCGGAGACCTGCTTCCAAAGTTCTGGCCAGAGGCGGCGGATGTTGTCCAGGGTCTCCGGCCCGGTGGTGAGAGCGGTGTAGCGGCCGAAAAACCCGGAGGCGAGGGGGTCGGCTTGAACGGGCGGGAGGTTAACGAAGAAGGAGGTGATGTCCTTGATCGTGCTGTCGTCGAGCTGCTTCTCCTTGACCTTCACGAGGAGCTTCTTGACCTGGGCAGTGATCTTGTCGTAGGGCAGCGTGATCGCGTGCTTGATGCAGGTCCCCAGCCAGCTAGCCAGCTGGAGACCATCCAGCTCGGCCTGGTTGGGATGAGCCGCACTCGCCCAGTTCCGCATGTAGCGGATGAGGTCGAGTTCCTGGAAGCCGATGTCGCTGATCAGACCGATCTCGCGGCAGCCACTGAGGAGCTTCTGATCGTCGAGCTTGGGCAGGTCGCTCTCGTCGTTGAGCTCCTTGCGCTTGTTGTCGGACTTCTCGGCGACCTCGTAGAAATACTGGAGGTCGAAGTTCACGACACGCTTGCGAAGCTCAAGGACGGTCTCGTCCCAGAGGTAGTTCAGGGCTGCGTCGAAGAGGCCGACAGACCCAGCGATGATCATCTTGGAGATATAACTGGCCTGCCCTCGCTTCTCAATAGGCAACCGCGTGAGCGCGAAGCTCGTACTCTTCATGAGCACGTGTCGCTCTTGGAGACCGACCAGGATGCCCTCCGTCGGGAGTCCTGAATCCGCAAGGATGTCGAGGACCAAAGTCTCGAAGGACTCCAGCCCTTGGAGAGCTGTTTCGCTCGGATCAGACTCGATCTCACCGGTCGGGCGGGGTTCCAGGTGTCCACTCATGGCCGCGAGGCTAGAGCACCATGTCCGTGCCGCGGAGCCAATTACCTGATGCCGGATCGGAACGGCGCCAACCGGGCTTCCGCCAGGGGCTCACGCATCCGCAAGGGCACGGAGCGTGCCCGTACGTGTCAGCGCCGCCAGGAGACGGAGCGAGGTCCGATTCGGCCGGAGCGGGGAATCCCTCCGGCGTCAGGAGTTCAGGATCTACCCGGAAGCGAGCGGGCCTGCGCTCGCGAATGGTGAGGGCCTGCTGGCTGAGGGCCTCCTCGGTGAAGATCAGTTGACAACGCTTGGCGGCAGCGGTCAGCAGTTCCGCGATCTCGTCGGCCGGCCGGTTCCTGTGGGTGACCGCAAGGCCGTTGAACGTCCGCTGCGGTAGCCGCTGTCAGTCGGAGCTGTCCGCGTACTCCCGAACGTGCATAGCTCTCAGGCCGCTTTGGTCACGAGTTCGGTTGCGGGGACTTGGTTGGCGGCAGGACGGAAAGGGCGCCCTGCCGCACGAGTTCGGCCCGCAGCAGTTCGTTGTCGAGGGTGAGGGCTTGGACCTGTTGGGCGAGTGTGTCGACGGACTGGCGAAGGTCGGTGATCTCCTCGTGTCGGGCACGACGGGCCTCGCGGAGCTGGCCCTGGAGTTCCTGGATGCGCTCGCGCAGGGTCGCCGGAACGTCGGGGCCGCTGGAGCGTTCGTAGACGCGCTGCCGGAAGAGCTCCAGGACGTCGTTGGCCCGGTAGGCGGTCGCCCGCGAGATGCCCGCCTCGCGGGCCAAGGAGGCGACGGAGAGGCTACCGTCACTGTGCTGCGGATCGACGTCCAGGAGGCGCTCCATGGCCTCGATCAAAGCGGCGTGAACCTGGGGTGTGACGCTCATCGGGCGGGCTCCTCGGCCTGGTCGCGCATGCGCCGCATCTGTTCAATCTGCTGATGCAGCGCGGTCTTCTGGAGGCTGGTCAGGGGGCGGATGGTCAGCAGATCCCGGGCCTCGCCGATGACGTTGTCGATCGCCGGGCGGTGCTGGGGAAGCACGCAGGAGTTCGGGCACTTCGCCGGCTGGCAGTGATTCATCACCGGTGCCGCCTCCGCCTCGGCGGACGGACGACGCGAGAGGCAGAGCGCGGTGGACGCCTCGAAGTAGCAGTCGTTCAGGATGCCCGGGTAGTAGGTGCGGGCCGGGTTGGACAGCATCGCCCGCAGCCGGGCGGTGTCGACCACCCGGCCGGGGAAGTCGCCGAGCTCGTCACGGACGCGGGTGAACTCCTCGAAGAGGCGGGGTGGCACTCGCACTCCGGCCTTGAAGTCCTCGTACTGGTCGAGGAAGTGCTCCGTGCGGGCCAGCTGCTGTTCACTCTCGACCTCGCTGGGGAAGCCGGAGGCCGAGTTGCCCGCGTAGCCCTCGAACATCGCGACCTTGACGTGCTTGTACTGAATCTTGCCCGCGACGACCCCGAACGGCTGGAAGGCGATGTGCCAGGCGACGGTTCGGCGGAACTGCCGTGTGGTGAAACGCCACTTCTTCTCGTCGATCACCGGGATGGGATCGTGCGGGCGGACCTCGGCGAGCCGGTCGGCGAAGACGTTCAGCAGATGGTTGATGGTGTTGCCGATGCCGTCGTTGGTGCCGCGGTAGCCGTGGCGGTAGAAGAGCCGGTCGCAGTCCGTCAGGGTCTCCATCACGGCGACGGCCTGGGCGACCGGCTCGATGACCACCCAGGTGTCTTCGTCGCCGACGGGCTGGCGGCCCTTGAAGACCTTGCCGCGAACCTTGTGCCGCTCGATGATGCCGTCCTGGGACGCTGCGGTGAAGTGGCAGCCGGGCTTGAGGGACTGGGCCTCTGAGTCCCGCATTCCCGAGAGGTAGGCCGTGATCACGTAGCAGGCGGCCAGCAGCATTCGAGTCTCGATCAGCAGGGATTTCGAGTGGAATCGCGGCCGCCAGGGGCGGCCGGTCTCCTCGTCGATGCTGATCTCGGTGTCCATGCCGCCCTCCTCCAGGCCGAGCTCTGCGACGGCTTGCCGCAGCAGCTCGACGAGGGCCGGGTGATCCACCGTGTTCTCGCCGATCCGCGCGAGCCGGGCGATGAGCTTGCGGTTCACCCCGCCGTCGCTCGCCCTGTTGTACTTGTGCGGCAGATTGATGTCCGAGGGCCTCTTGGGCAGTCCGCGGCCTTCCCGCCGGCGCCGTTCGATGTACTCCTCCAGCCGGGCACGCCCGGCGCCCTTGTACGACTTGTTGGCGGCGCCGACGGGCTCGTTGATCCGTTCCTGTTCGGCCAGGGCGGCGAGGATGTCCTTCGAGGCGACGCGGATGTAGAACAGGGCGCCTCGTAGATAGGGCGCCAGGACCTGCGGCGGAATGCGCTGAGTGCTGTTCTCCTGCGGCCGGCGGCCCGCGACGTGCTTCGATGCCCGGCCGTCCCAGGGCAGCCGCTCCAGCCGGTCGTAGGTGATCGACTCCCGGGTCCGGAAGAGCAGGGTCAGGAACCACTTCACCCGCCCGCGTTCCTGTGCCTGGATCTCAGGCTTGATTCTCCCGCCCTCGACTCGGTGGTCCAGGAAGGCGTCCAGCACGGTGTCATCGGTCAAGTCCCGCAGCCGTAGCCCTGGGTAGCGGCTGGCGAGGAAGACGAACAGCTTGCGGAGCTCTCGGAACTCGCGGGAGACGGTGACCACCGACGGCAGCCGCGTGCACCCCTCGGTGATCTTGGTCAGGCGGCTGTAGGCGTACTCCTTCGCGGTCAGCCGCCAGATCGGGTCCTCGATCGTGGTGAAGATGATGGTGCTCTGCCCCCGGTGGTGGTTGGGCAGGTGGTAGGCCGCGGCCATGTTCCAGACGTCTTCACCGAACCGCGGGCCTGGCCCGGCTTCTTCCCGCAGCGGGCGCCCGGTCAGGACCAGGGTTTCCGCACTCACGTGTGCGGAGATCAGCGGCTCTGCGGCCAGGGCGGTGGTCAGGTCGGCGGTCATTGGCGGCTTCCGATCCCGCCCAGCAGGGGCGGCAGATTTTCCAGCGGGTGGGTGGCTTCGGCGATCGCGCGGGCCTCGGCGAGGACCGGTTCGGGGAACGCGGGCAGGATCTGCGTCAAGATCCGCTGCCGGGTGCGGCCGTGGACGAGGGCGAACGCCTCGGCGGGCATCGCCTGCCGCTGGTCTTCGAGGTGGTCCAGGTATGCCAGGACGGCGGGCAGTTTCCGCGAGGTGATCACCGCGTTCGAGCAGTCCAGGCAGCTCCAGAAGGGGACCGGGCAGGCTTGCCCGGTGGCGCCGAAGGGCGAGTCGAAGAAGTCCCGGCAGGACGACAGCCACAGGTCCATCTCGCCGTCCAGCAGCTTCCTCGCGTCACCCGGATCGACGTCGAGCTCCTTCGCGGCGGCCGAGGTGTCCTGCTTCAGCTCGGCCTCCCGCTGCGGCGGGATCACCCGCAGCTGGACCGCCTCCTCAAGGGCGTGCGACAGACCATCGGCGACCGCGGCCTCGTGCAGTGGCCGAAGCGCCGGGATATCCGCGTAATGGGCGGCCGCGACCTCCTTCGAGTGGCCGCGGGCCAACAGCGGCAGCTGCCCCTTGGTGACCCGGTAGAACTCCGCCTTGTAGGTCTTGCGGAGTCTTCTGAGGTGGACCGTCAGCCGTTCACCGTGCTCGTCGCGCAGGTCGTATCGCTCGCAGAACGCGATCGCCGCGGACCTGGGCCGGAAGTGCCGCACTCCGCCGCGGATCTTGGCGGCGTTGGGGTGCCAGTAGATCCACAACGCTGTCTTCGACTCGTTCCAGGCGTGGGCCCGTGCCCGGCGGGTCAGTCGCAGGGCGAGGCGGATCAGACCGCCCGGTGTCCCCGCACCACCGTCACGGACCCGCATCCGGTTGACCTCTGTGCCGTGCCGGCGCCGCTTGATGTACTCGATCTCGACATAGCCGCGGGTCGGGTTCTTCAGGCAGTCCACCGAGAGTTCCCTCGCACTCTCCGGCTCCAGTCCGGTGGACAGGATCAGCAGCAGATAGAGGGATGCCAGGTCCTCCGAGGAGGGGAACACCGCAGCATGCAACTCCTGCTGCTTGCCCTCCCAGGGCTGGGGGCCCATCCTCACCTGACGAGTGCGATGAGTCATCAACTCCCGGCCGCTGATGGGGCCGTGGCGGTCCAAGTACCACAGCAGGTTCTCCCACCGGCCCCAGCCGCCGGTCAGCGGGTCCTCGCCCGCTGCTACCGAGGCGTCCGCCTCGGTAGCCAGCCGCCGTACCGCTTCACGGATATGGCTGCGGCAGGCTTCCCGCAGGGCCTCGGCGACCTGCGGTTTATAGGCGTCCACCTTGTTCCCGAACTGCGGCCGGGGCCGGAGCCCGACGAACATCAGCCGGTCGTGCAGAGCCGGGCTCAGGGACTCCGGCCGGGCGTCGCGGATCTCCCGCAGCAACGTCATCGCCTGCGTCAGCATCGCGTAACCCGTCCGAGGCGTCGGCATCGACTCGTAGAGCCACGTCTCGAAGTCATTGAGGTCTGCCGGCGTGATCTCCCCGGTCGTCCAGGTCGCGGCGTCTTCGACCCGGTCAGCAAAGAACGCGTCGAGGCGCCGGGCAACTTGGACGTATGCCTGCACAGTTCCGGGCGAGGCGATCCGGCGGCCGACCCGCGCCATCGAGCGGATCGTCTCCGCCAACTCACGGGCGAGAAGTAGGCACTTGGCATCCGTGAGGTCCACGAGGGTGGACGGCCGGTCGGGAAGCAGAATCCGGAAGGCCAGTGGAGAGATGTCCTCGCCCGCCTGCGCGGCCTCCTCCATCGGCAGCGCGAAGTTCGCCCGGCGCGGGCGCCTCAGCCCGTTCACCAAGCACCCGCCAGGGCCGACAGGTCGTCGATACTGTCCTCCGTCATCCGTCCCGCCATCTCCGCGACCGCCTCGTCGATGAGCTCCTGGGCCTCCGCCAGGGAGTCCAGGTAGATGTAGGTCGAGCTGATGTGGCTGTGCCCCAACAAGCGCTGCAAGATCCGCAAGGGGTCGCCCATGACCCGCTCGTAGGCGCCCATCCGCAGGTCGGAGGAGCCCGACCGCATGGCGGCGATCTGCTCACGTACCAGCTGGGTGAGCATGTGAACGGCGAACGTGTGCCGGCAGGTGTGGGGCGAGGCCTCCACCGGCATCCCGGCCGCCACAGTGCGCTCGCCGGCCCGGGTGAACGCGTACTCCCACGAGTTGAGCGCCATCGGGGTGCCCCGCTCGCTCAACCACAACGCCAATGGCCCCAGCCGGGTGCCGCCCGCGTCGACCCCGACCAGCCGCATCCGCTCATCCGGCGACAGGTCCGACCATCGGACCGAGATCCACCGCCCGGACGTCGCCCGCACCGAGCCGCCTAGCGGGCCCGCGTCACGGACCTCGATCCACCGCTGCCCCGGCCAACCTCCCCGATCGGCGGCGCGAGCGAGCGTCACCGCCCGCTCCACCTCGGCGTACTCCGTCACCCGCCGCAGCACCCGCACCGGCACCCAGACCGGCCGGCCGCGGTCGCCCTTGGTCGTCAGCACCGCCAGGTCCAGCCGCGCAGAACGCTCCTCCGGCAACGGCCGCAGCCGGGCCAGCTCCGGCTCCAGCAGACTGCCGCCCTCCTCCAGCCGCACCCCCGTGGTCACCAGCAGGTCCGAGAACGACGCGTTCCTCGCCCCGCAGCGAATCCCTCGGCCCGGCCTCTCCGAGCCGTCCAGGCGCCGCCCCCGCAGCCCCACGTCCCGGAAGAACCGGTAGCGCTCCAGGGACAGGAATTTCACGGCGGCGCCCCCGGCCCCCCTCTCCTTCGCCTCGGCGACCAGCCGCCCCGCCGGCTGCCCCGCAACGGCTACCGCCCGGTAGCCGAACGGCGCCAACGCCACCAGGCGCTCGTCCATCGCCCACCGGTAGAACTTGTCGAGCGCCGCCGCCGACCGGTTCCACGTCTTCGCCGTCACCCGAAAGGGGGGCGAGGACAGCCGCCGAGCCGCGTAGAACGCGTCGAAGTCCTCGCGGACGGCGTTCCATACCGACCGGCCCCGGAACTCCCCCAGGAACCGCCCCCACACCGCCAGGTCGCGGGCGTACCCCTCCCAGCTCTTCGCCGAGCGGCAGCCCATCGTGGGCAGGGCTCGGAAGAACCGATTCAGATGCACGTCGTACGAGCCGTCCGGCCCAAGGATGAACGGCATCCCTTCTCGTACCGGCTCCCGGTCCAACACCGCCACTAAGTCCGAACCCGGGCCTGACTCCTGGAGCAGATCCCGCTTCGTGAAAAAGACCTCCATGGGTGCCGGACCGTAGCGGACCAAACACGGTCCGTGCGACACCGAGACGCTGTACCACTGCCCGGATAAACGAGGGGATCGTCCAGGTCCCTGCCGACGAGCAGCACCCCGTCCCGGCGCGGAGCACCGCGCACCCGGCGCGCGGCATCGTCCCCGACGAGCACGAGCGGCGCGGACTCCCATCCGGCGCTCCCGCGCGCCTCCACGGCGGCCCCGGAACCGCTTTCACCCCTCCCGCCGCTTCCGCCGCCATCGCCTCCGCTTTGCTCGGGCACCGCATGGTGCACATGCGGCTCGGCGCCTGCGGCCGCGCACAGCCGCAGCAGATCGTCGAGCAGCAGCGGGTCCTCGGTGATGATCAGCGGCCGCCCACCGGCGGGCACGGCCCCTCCCGGAGCGCCCAATGGCCTGATTCCGCCTGCTTCCACGCGCTCCGGCACTTCACACGACTTCGATCCAGCCACGCTCTTCGCCCCCTTGTCACTGCAAATCCCAGCACCGCGGACTTCGCGGCTGGAATCACGGTGCAGCGATCCGGAAAAAGAAGTGGATCTTGCTCGAAAACTGTGGACAACAGGCGCCCTGTGAATAACTCCATCACCCCAACCGGTGAGTTCCGGAGCGCGGCGGAACAACTACGCACCGTTACGAGTCTGGAGAGGTGAGGGCCTTCGCCACGCAGGGCCCGCCGAGAGAGGAGGGCTGCAGGAATGGTCACTTGGGGCCGAAGGCAGGGACGCGAACCGCGTCCGGACATGCGACGACCCCCGCCGGGGGGGAGAGCGGGGGTCGTCCCCACGGTCCGACTCGGGGGGGGAGGAGCCAGACCGGGTTAGCACGGTCGCGAACGATCCGTGACTTCCATGGTGTACCCGAGAGCCTTCTCAGGCAAACCCACGCGCCACACCTTACGCCGAATGGTGGGCGCATATGCTCGGGGCGTGGAAATCCAGCCCTTGCCGCACTCGTCGCCCCGGACCGCAGCCTTCTTCGACCTGGACAAGACGGTCATTGCGAAGTCAAGCACTCTGACGTTCAGCAAGTCCTTCTACCAGGGCGGCCTGATCAACCGCCGAGCCGTGCTGCGCACTGCGTATACCCAGTTCATCTACCTGGCCGGCGGCGCCGACCACGATCAGATGGAGCGGATGCGCGAGTACCTGTCCTCCCTCTGCAAGGGATGGAACGTCCAGCAGGTGCGGGAGATCGTCGCCGAAACCCTGCACGACCTCATCGACCCGCTGATCTACGACGAGGCCGCCTCCCTGATCGAGGCCCACCACACCGCGGGCCGCGACGTGGTGATCGTGTCGACCTCCGGAGCGGAAGTCGTCGAGCCGATCGGCGAGATGCTCGGCGCGGACCGGGTCGTCGCCACGCGCATGGTCATCGGCGAGGACGGCTGCTTCACCGGCGAGATCGAGTACTACGCGTACGGGCCCACCAAGGCCGAGGCCGTGCGGGAACTCGCCGAGTCCGAGGGGTACGACCTCTCGCGGTGCTACGCGTACAGCGACTCGGTGACGGACATCCCGATGCTGGAGGCGGTCGGGCACCCGCACGCCGTCAATCCCGACCGGGCGCTGCGCCGCGAGGCGGTGGCGCGTGAGTGGCCGGTGCTGGTGTTCAACCGGCCGGTGCGGCTGAAGCAGCGGCTGCCCGGGCTGTCGATGCCGGCGCGGCCGGCGCTGGTCGCCGCGGCGGCCGTGGGCGCGGCTGCGGCCACCGCTGGGCTGGTCTGGTACGCCAGTCGGCGGCGGGCGAGCGCGCTGGCCGCTGCGGCGTCTGCCTGACCGGGGTTTCGGCGCCGCCGCCCGGTTTCCGGGCGGTCGGCGCGGCCGGATCCGCCAGGCGCGGGCGGGCGGTGCCGCCGGGCTGGAACCACCCCGCAGGGTTTCCCGGCAGGGCGTCCAGACCATTCGGCTCACCCTGCTGAGCTGCGCGAATGAGGGGTGTCCGGTTCATCCCGAGGCGTCCCGGAAAGTAAAAAACGTGGGTAGGGGTTCCGCTTGTCACCGAAGCGGAGTACAAAGGAGTCAACGGCCCGCGAGACCAAAGAACATCCGAGAGGATCATCTTTAAAACGCAGTAAGGCCCACGGACCGAAGCATGAACGCCGAGCACCCACGCGACGTCGACCCGTCGATTACGGGCCAGCCGCACCAGGTGACGGGCAAAGTTCCCGGCCTGATGGGCAACTATCGAGGACGCTTGGTAACTGGGCGTAAATGCCAGCGGCGACACCAGAGCAAGACGGTGTCGCCGCAACCCTGTGTCCGGGCGGGTCAGGTTCGGGCAGGCCAGGTCCGGGCAGGTCAGGCCGCGCCGCGCTGCAGGGCCTCGCAGACCGCCGTCGACTCGCGGACGCCGAGCTCGATCGCGCGTCCGCAGTGCGCGATCCAGGCCGCCATTCCCTCCGCGGTCCCGGAGACGTAGCCCTCGAAAGCCGCCAGGTAGGCGTCCCGCCCCTGTTCCGCGTGGCCGACCTCCGCCGGGCAGATCGCCTTCGGGTCCAGACCGCTGTTGATCAGCACGATCCGCTCCGCCGTCCGCGCGACCAGGCCGTTGTACGAGCCGAACGGACGCAGCGCCAGCAGTTCTCCGTGCACCACCGCCGACGTGACCAGCGCCGGGGCCGAGCCGCCCGCGATGATCAGCCGGGACAGGCCGTCCAGCCGGCCCGCCACCTCCTCCGCGCTCGGGAGCGGAAGGGTGATCAGGGGTTCGTCCACCGACTCGCCCGCCAGGCGCGGGCGGCCCACCACGTCACCGTCGGCCGTCGACCCCGACGCCACTAGGTGCAGGCGCGCCAGCACCCGCAGCGGCGACTGGCGCCAGATGCTCAGCAGCTGCCCGGCCTCGGCCGTCAGGCGCAGCGCGGCGCCCACCGTGCGCGCCTCCGCCTCTGCCCCGAAGTCGGTCCGGCGGCGGACCTCCTCCAGCGCCCAGTCGGCCCCGGACAGCGCCGCGCTCCCCCGGGCCCCGCGCAGCGCGGCCTCCGAGGTGATCTCCGCGCTGCGCCGTCGCATCACCCGGTGCCCGTAGACGCGGTCCACGGCCTTGCGTACGGAATCCACGGATTCGGCGACGCCCGGGAGCGAACCCAGGGCGGCCAGCGGGTCAGAAGCGCTACTCATAAGTAAGGAGCCTACGCACTGCACGCCCTCGGCACCGACCCCTCCTTGGAGTGGTGTTCTTCACTCAGCGACACCACACACAGCGACCGACCGGCTACCCTTGGTGAACATGAAGATCGCTTTCGTGGGAAAGGGCGGCAGCGGCAAGACGACCCTGTCCTCCCTCTTCATCCGCCACCTCGCAGCCAATGAAGCCCCTGTCGTCGCGGTGGACGCCGACATCAACCAGCATCTGGGCGCCGCGCTCGGACTCGGCGAGGACGAGGCCGCCGCGCTGCCCGCCCTGGGCGCGCACCTGCCCCTGATCAAGGAGTACCTGCGGGGCTCCAACCCGCGCATCGCCTCCGCCGACACGATGATCAAGACCACCCCGCCCGGCGCCGGATCGCGCCTGCTGCGGGTCACCGAGGACAACCCGGTGTACGAGGCCTGCGCGCGCACGCTCCTGCTCGACGGGGAGCCCGTACGGCTGATGGCCACCGGGCCGTTCACCGAGTCGGACCTCGGCGTCGCCTGCTACCACTCCAAGGTCGGGGCGGTCGAGCTCTGCCTCAACCACCTGGTCGACGGCCCGGACGAGTACGTCGTGGTCGACATGACCGCCGGCTCGGACTCCTTCGCCTCGGGCATGTTCACCCGCTTCGACGTGACCTTCCTGGTCGCCGAGCCGACCCGCAAGGGCATCTCCGTCTACCGCCAGTACAAGGAGTACGCCCGGGACTTCGGGGTCGCGCTCAAGGTCATCGGCAACAAGGTGCAGGGCACGGACGACATCGAGTTCCTCCAGGACGAGGTCGGAGAGGACCTGCTCGTCACCGTCGGGCACTCCGACTGGGTGCGGGCGATGGAGAAAGGCCGCCCGGCGGCGTTCGAGCTGCTCGAGGCGAGCAACCGGCTGGCCCTGCAGGCCCTCCAGGACGCGGCCGACGACTCGTACGCGCACCGCGACTGGGAGCGGTACACCGAGCAGATGGTCCTTTTCCACCTGCGGAACGCGGAGAGCTGGGGCAACTCCAAGACCGGGGTCGACCTGGCCGCCCAGATCGACCCCGATTTCGTCCTGCGGGAGAACGCCGGCTGCGGGCCGGCCGCCTCGGACCTCGTCAGTACTCGTCTGAACCCTCTTCAGCCGGCTCCGCAGCCGGCTTGACCCCGGCGGGGGCGGCCGGCTTGGCCGGCGGCCCCGCCGTCAGGAACTTCGTCCAGCCCTCCTTGGGCGCCTCTCCGACATCGAGGCCGCGCATCCACTCCAGGACCTTCGGGTCCTGGGCGTCCAGCCAGTCGACCAGCTCGCGGAACGGCACGCACCGCACCTCCTTCTGCGTGCACATCGTCTTGATGGAGTCGTCGACGGCCCTCATGTAGGTGCCGCCGTTCCAGGACTCGAAGTGGTTGCCGATGATCAGCGGTGCGCGGTTGCCCTGGTAGACCCGGTCGAAGGCCTGGTGGAGGCCGTCGCGCATCTGCTCGCCCCAGTACGCGTGCTGCGAGGGGTCGCCCTGTGTGGTCGTCCCGGACTGGTTGACCAGGTAGTTGTAGTCCATGCTCAGTGTCTCGAAGGCGCGGCCCGGCATGGGCACCAGCTGGAGCGGGATGTCCCAGAGCCCGTCGGTCTTCTTCGGCCAGATCTGCTTGCTGATGCCGCTGGAGTCGTAGCGGAAGCCCATGTCCTTGGCCGCCAGCATGAAGTTCTTCTGGCCTTCGAGGCAGGGGGTGCGGGCGCCGATGAGCTCCTTGTCGTAGTCGAACGGGAGCGGCTCCAGCCCCTTCAGGTCCGGCGCGTTGGTCTTCCAGTTCTTGACGAACGACTTCGCCTGGTTGATCTCGCTCTTCCACTCCGGCACGGACCAGGTGCCGACGCCCCCGTCGGGGCCGCAGAAGTGGCCGTTGAAGTGGGTGCCGATCTCGTTGCCCTCGAGCCAGGCCTCGCGGACCTGGGTGGCCGTGTCCTTGATGCCCTGGAGATCGCCGAAGCCGATGTCGGAGCGGCCGGACTCGTGCTGCGGGGCCGTATAGAGGGAACGTTTTTCCTCGGGGAGCATGTACACGCCGCTGAGGAAGTAGGTCATCCGGGCGTTGTGCTCCTTGCCGACCTCGCGGAAGTGCGAGAAGAGCTTCTGACTGTCCTCGCCGGCCCCGTCCCACGAGAACACCACGAACTGCGGCGGCTTCTCACCAGGCTTCAGCTTCTGCGGCTTCTGCACGTTCGGCTGCCGGCCCGTGTACGCGGTCGAGCCGTCTCCGATGAGCCGCTTGAGGCTCCCGGGGGCGGCCTCCGGGGCGGCGGCACCCTTCTTGCTCTTCGGACCCCCGGGGGACGGGGGTTTGGCGGGTCCCGAGGTGCTGCACCCGGCGACGCCCAGCACCAGCGCCGTGGCGACCAGGCCGCCGGCGATCTTCTTCGTGGCGGCGATCATCCGTCCACCTCTCCCTCGCAGTTCCATCGCGGGTCTTCCGCGCCGCAACGTCCCACGAGGTCCGCCATGTAGATGATGTGACAAGCCGTACAAAATGCTTAATCACCCTTGAGTGCTATTTCGTAGGCCATTTGCCCGCATTCTCTACCGCGGTCCTTTACTCTCCATTACCTTTCATTTACTGAGTGTTGAGACTCCCGCCGCTTCATCCCTCCCCCAGAGGAGACGGGACCTATGACAGCCACCTCCCCCACGCACACCGCCGAAGAGCTCGACGGCAAGCCCGACAGCAAGCCCTGCGGCACGCCCGGCGCCGGCAAGGTCGTCGGCGCGCCCCGCACGGGCCATCGCGCCGACTTCCACGCCGACCTCTCCGCCTCCCTCACCGTCTTCCTGATCGCCCTTCCGCTCTCCCTCGGCATCGCCCTGGCCACCGGCGCCCCCCTCCAGGCGGGCCTGGTGGCCGCAGCCGCCGGCGGGATCGTGGCCGGGCGCCTCGGCGGCGCCCCGCTCCAGGTGAGCGGGCCCGCGGCCGGACTGACCGTCGTCACCGCCGAGTTGATCCAGCACTACGGGTGGCGCACCACCTGCGCCGTCACCGTGCTCGCCGGCTGCTGCCAGCTCGGCCTCGCCGCGCTGCGCACCGCCCGGTCCGCGCTCATGGTCAGCCCCGCCATCGTGCACGGCATGCTCGCGGGCGTCGGCATCACGATCGCGCTGGCCCAGCTGCACATCGTCCTCGGCGGCACCCCGCAGAGCTCCGCCGTCGCCAACGTCCTGGGGCTGCCGGACCAGTTGGCCCATCTGCGCCCGGCGGCGCTCGGCGTCAGCGCCCTGGCCCTGGTCGTCCTGCTCGGCTGGCCGCGGCTGCCCGGGCGGGCGGGCCTCGCCCTGCGCAAGGTTCCGGCCGCGCTCGCCGCCGTCGCCACGGCCACGGCGTTCGCCGCGCTGGCCGGGCTCAGCCTGCCCCGGGTGGACCTGCCGTCCTGGCACAGCCACGCCCTGCCCGAGCTGCCCGAGGGCCCCGTCCTCGGCATCATGTCGGCCGTCCTGACGGTCACCCTGGTCGGCAGCGTGGAATCCCTGCTGTCGGCGGTCGCCACCGACAAGCTGATCGCCTCCCAGCGCCGTCGTACGGGGAGCCGCCCGCCGCGCGCCGACCTCGACCGGGAGCTCCGCGGCCAGGGTGCGGCGAACATCCTCTCCGGAGCGCTGGGCGGGCTGCCCGTCGCGGGCGGGGCCGCCCGCAGCCTGGCAAACGTCAAGTCCGGGGCCGTCACCCGGCGGTCGGTCATGCTGCACGGGCTCTGGGTCCTGCTCGCGGCCGGGCTGCTCGTCCCGGTCCTCGACCTGATCCCGCTCGCCGCGCTGGCCGTCCTGGTGATGGCGCTGGGCGTGCAGATGGTGAACGCCACGCATCTGCGTACCGTCACCCGGCACCGCGAGATCCTGGTCTACGCGACGACGATCGCGGCGGTGGTGCTCGGCGGGGTGCTGGCGGGGGTCGCCATCGGTATCGCCGTGGCCATCGCGATGGCTCTGCACCGGCTGGCCCGGACCCGGATCACGGTGGAGACGCGGGGCGGGGTCCACCGGGTGTGGGCGCGCGGGCAGTTGACCTTCCTCGCGGTGCCGCGGCTGAGCCGGGTGCTGAACCAGATCCCGCACGGCGGGCGCGTGGTGGTCGAGCTGGACGGCTCGTTCATGGACCACGCGGCGTACGAGGCCCTCCAGGACTGGCAGGAATCCCATCTGGCGCACGGGGGCTCGCTGGAGGTCACGGGCCGCTCCACCACGCGGACGGCCGGGGCGAACCGGGCGGATCGCGCCGACCGGGCGGATCGCGCCGACCGGGCGGATCGCGCCGAGAGATCCCCGCGCGGCGGGCACCACTGCTGCCGCCCCTGGACCCCCTGGCAGAACCACTGCGACCACCGGCCGGCCGGTGGTCGTACGATCCCCGGCGCGGCCACTGCCCCCGACGCGGCGGAGGCGGTAAAGGCGCTGGAGCCGGTGGAGCCGCCGGCCCCGCGCCGCCGCGGCGCCGGCCAACTGGCCAGCGGGATCAGCGCCTTCCAGCGGGACACCGCGCCGCACGTCCGCGACGAGCTGGCCCGGCTGGCCCGGGAAGGGCAGCGGCCCTCGCAGCTCTTCCTGACCTGCGCGGACTCCCGCCTGGTCACCAGCATGATCACGGCCAGCGGCCCGGGCGACCTGTTCACGGTCCGCAACGTCGGCAATCTGGTGCCCCTGCCGGGCGCCGAGGCCACGGACGATTCGGTCGCGGCGGCCATCGAGTACGCCGTGGACGTGCTCAAGGTGGACAGCATCACGGTGTGCGGGCACTCGGGCTGCGGAGCCATGCAGGCCCTGCTGAACTCCACGCCCGGGGCCCCGATGACCCCCCTGCGCCGGTGGCTGCGGCACGGGCTGCCCAGCCTGGAGCGGATGGCGAGCCGCCACCACGCCTGGGCCCGGATCGCGGGCCGGCTCCCGGCGGATGCCGTGGAGCAGCTGTGCCTGACCAACGTGGTCCAGCAGCTGGAGCACCTGCGGGCGCACGAATCGGTGGCCCGGCGGCTCGCGGAGGGCACGCTGGAGCTGCACGGGATGTACTTCCACGTGGGCGAGGCGCAGGCGTACCTGCTGTCCGAGGGCGAGGACTTCTTCGACTGCCGGGTTTTCGACAGCGTCGGACAACATGTCTGAATGATGACCGAATCGCCGTCACCGGCAGATCCGGATCAAGGGGCACGGCTGAACCGATACTCTCCGGTATCCGTGCCACAGAGTGGCCCCTTCCCGCACCCTGCAGCGGGAAGGGGCCACTCTGCACGTGGGCCCGGCCGCGCTATAGGTCTAAACCAATTTCCGGCTACCCCTTGTCACCAGGGCCGCCGACTGATGAGCTATGCCCGGGGACACAACGGACACCCTGGGAAAGGGAGATGTCGTGAGCAATGAAAGCCTGGCCAATCTGCTCAAGGAGGAGCGGCGGTTCGCACCGCCTGCCGATCTGGCCGCCGCCGCCAATGTGACACAGGCTGCGTACACCGAGGCCGACGCGGACCGGCTGGGCTTCTGGGCCACGCAGGCCCGACGCCTGACCTGGGACGTCGAGCCGACCGAGACGCTTGACTGGACCAACCCGCCCTTCGCCAAGTGGTTCGCGGACGGCAAGCTGAACGTCGCGTACAACTGCGTGGACCGCCACGTCGAGGCCGGCAACGGCGACCGCGTCGCCATCCACTTCGAGGGCGAGCCCGGCGACAGCCGGGCGATCACCTACGCCGAGCTCAAGGGCGAGGTCTCCAAGGCCGCCAACGCCCTGACCGAGCTCGGCGTACAGGCCGGCGACCGGGTCGCGGTCTACCTGCCGATGATCCCCGAGGCCGTCGTCGCGATGCTCGCGTGCGCCCGCGTCGGCGCCGCGCACTCGGTGGTCTTCGGCGGCTTCTCCGCTGACGCCGTCGCCTCCCGCATCCAGGACGCAGACGCCAAGCTGGTCATCACCGCCGACGGCGGCTACCGTCGCGGCAAGCCCAGCGCCCTCAAGCCCGCCATCGACGAGGCCGTCGCCAAGTGCCCGCAGGTCGAGCACGTGCTCGTCGTGCAGCGCACCGGCCAGGACACCGCCCTCACCGAGGGCCGCGACGTCTGGTGGCACGAGATCGTCGGGCGCCAGTCCGCCGAGCACACCCCGCAGGCCTTCGACGCCGAGCACCCGCTGTTCATCCTGTACACCTCGGGGACCACGGGTAAGCCCAAGGGCATCCTGCACACCTCCGGCGGCTACCTCACGCAGGCCGCGTACACCCACCACGCCGTCTTCGACCTCAAGCCGGAGACCGACGTCTTCTGGTGCACCGCCGACATCGGCTGGGTGACCGGGCACTCGTACATCGTCTACGGACCCCTCGCCAACGGCGCCACCCAGGTGATGTACGAGGGCACGCCCGACACCCCGCACCAGGGCCGGTTCTGGGAGGTCGTGCAGAAGTACGGCGTCACCATCCTGTACACCGCGCCCACCGCGATCCGTACGTTCATGAAGTGGGGCGACGACATCCCCGCGAAGTTCGACCTGTCGAGCCTGCGCGTGCTGGGCTCGGTCGGCGAGCCGATCAACCCCGAGGCCTGGGTCTGGTACCGCAAGCACATCGGCGGCGACCGCTGCCCGATCGTGGACACCTGGTGGCAGACCGAGACCGGCGCGATGATGATCTCCCCGCTGCCCGGTGTCACCGAGACCAAGCCGGGCTCGGCGCAGCGCGCGCTGCCCGGGATCGGCGCCACGGTCGTGGACGACGAGGGCCACGAGGTCCCGAACGGCGGTGGCGGCTACCTGGTCCTCACCCAGCCGTGGCCGTCGATGCTGCGCACCATCTGGGGCGACGACCAGCGGTTCATCGACACCTACTGGTCCCGCTTCGAGGGCAAGTACTTCGCGGGCGACGGCGCCAAGAAGGACGAGGACGGCGACATCTGGCTGCTCGGCCGGGTGGACGACGTGATGCTGGTCTCCGGCCACAACATCTCGACCACCGAGGTCGAGTCGGCGCTCGTCTCCCACCCCTCGGTCGCCGAGGCGGCCGTCGTGGGCGCGGCCGACGAGACGACCGGCCAGGCCATCGTGGCCTTCGTGATCCTGCGCGGCAGCGCCTCGGAGACCGACGGCCTGGTCGCGGAGCTGCGCGACCACGTGGGCGCGACGCTCGGCCCGATCGCCAAGCCGAAGCGGATCCTGCCGGTGCAGGAGCTGCCGAAGACCCGCTCCGGCAAGATCATGCGGCGTCTGCTGCGCGATGTCGCCGAGAACAGGGCGGTGGGTGACGTCACCACGCTCGCGGACTCCTCGGTCATGGACCTGATCCAGAGCAAGCTGCCGGCCGCGTCCAGCGAGGACTGAGCACGCACCCGGCGGGGGCCGGGAGCCGGTGGAACGCGGCTCAGGACCGTGAGCTCGACACCGTGAGAAGGGGCATTCGGTGCATCGCACCGGATGCCCCTTTCGCACATAAAGTGAAGATCGCCGGATTCGACCTTGCGCAACCCTGTAAAGTATTAGAAGCGTAAAAAAGCAAGTCCACAGGGTGCGCCGGGAAGTCTGGTCGGCAACGAGCTTCGCCATGCCGTCCAACCACCCCGGAGGTGTCCCCTCGTGGCCGCGCCCAGCCCCACCGACCGCCACAGCCGCAAGCTCCTCGGCAGGCTCTCCCTGCCCGAGCGGCGATTCGTGGCCGACGCCCTGCGCGCCGAGACCGTCGGCGGCGTGCTCCTGCTCGTGGCCGCCATCGCCGCCCTGATGTGGGCGAACATCCCCGCTCTCGCGGACAGCTACACCGCCGTCCGCGACTTCCACATCGGCCCCGCCGCCCTCGGCCTGGACCTCTCGCTCCAGCACTGGGCGGCCGACGGCCTGCTCGCCATCTTCTTCTTCGTCGCCGGCATCGAGCTCAAGCGCGAGCTCGTCGCGGGCGATCTGCGCGACCCCAAGGCCGCCGCTCTCCCGGTGATCGCCGCCCTCTGCGGCATGGCCGTGCCCGCGCTGGTCTACGCACTGGTCAACGCCGTCGGCGGCGGCTCGATGGACGGCTGGGCGGTCCCGACGGCCACCGACATCGCCTTCGCCCTCGCCGTCCTCGCGGTCATCGGCACCTCGCTGCCATCCGCCCTGCGCGCCTTCCTGCTGACCCTCGCCGTCGTCGACGACCTCTTCGCCATCTTGATCATCGCGGTGTTCTTCACCAGCGAGATCGACTTCCTGGCCCTCGGCGGCGCGGTCGCCGGCCTCGTCCTGTTCTGGTTCCTGCTCCACCGGGGCGTCCGCGGCTGGTACGTCTACATCCCGCTCGCCCTGGTCATCTGGGGCCTGATGTACAACAGCGGCGTCCACGCCACCATCGCCGGCGTCGCCATGGGCCTGATGCTCCGCTGCTCCCGCCAGGAAGGCGAGCGCAGGTCCCCCGGCGAGCACATCGAGCACATCGCGCGGCCCATCTCGGCCGGCCTCGCCGTCCCGCTCTTCGCGCTGCTCTCCGCCGGGGTCTCCCTCTCCGACAAGTCGATCGCCCAGGTCTTCACCCGGCCCGAGACCCTCGGAGTCGTCCTCGGCCTGGTCGTCGGCAAGGCCGTCGGGATCTTCGGCGGAACCTGGCTGGCCGCCCGCTTCACCAGGGCCGAGCTCAACGAGGACCTCGCCTGGCCGGACGTACTCGCCGTGGCCTCCCTCGCCGGCATCGGCTTCACCGTCTCGCTCCTCATCGGCGAACTCGCCTTCACCGGCGACCAGACCCTCACCGACGAGATCAAGGCCTCCGTCCTGATCGGCTCCCTCATCGCCGCCGTCGTCGCGAGCGTCGTGCTCAAGCTGCGCAACCGCACGTACCAGGCGCTCACCGAGGACGAGGAGCGCGACGAGGACCTCGACGGCATCCCGGACATCTACGAGCAGGACAAGCCCGACTACCACCTGCGGATGGCGAAGATCTACGAGGAGAAGGCCGCGGAGCACCGCCGCAAGGCGGAGACCGCCGCGGCCGCCGCGCTCGAAGCAGCGGCCGGGTCCGGCACCGAGGGCGACCGTCCGGCATGATCGGAGCTGACGCCGTGACGGGCACAGGACAGCAGCCGGCCACGGCGTCGACAGCAGACGACGGCAGATGACAGAGGGAGAGAGCGATGAGCGCAGTGGACCAAGGGGCGCAAGGAGCCGAGCGCACACTCGGCCAGCTGGTCGCCTCGGCCACCGCCGAGATGTCCGCCCTGGTGCACGACGAGATCGCCCTCGCCAAGGCGGAGCTCCGCCAGGACGTCAAGCGCGCGGGCATCGGGGGCACCGCCATCGGGATCGCAGGGGTGTTCGCCCTGTTCTCCCTGCCGGTGCTGAGCTTCGCCGCGGCGTACGGGATCCACAACCTCGGGCTCGGGCTCGCCTGGTCCTTCCTCATCGTCGGCGTGGCGTTCCTGCTGCTCGCGGGCCTGCTGGCGCTGATCGCCGTATCGAAGTTCAAGAAGGTCAAGCCGCCGGAGAGGACCATCGCCTCCGTCAAGGAGACCGCTGCACTCGTCGGGACCGTCAAGCCGCATCCGCGGTCGGTGAGTGACCAGGCCGTGGGTGTGGCACGCTCGTCCTCATGACAGCGCCCTCGCCGGACTCCAGCACTCCGCCCACCGCCGCCACGGCGGTCAGGATCGACGTGCCCGGCGGGAGAGCGGTGACCCACCGGGACGTCGCGGCCAACGGGGCCCGGTTCCACGTCGCCGAGCTCGGTGACGGGCCGCTGGTGCTGCTGCTGCACGGCTTCCCGCAGTTCTGGTGGACGTGGCGGCACCAGCTGACCGCGCTCGCCGACGCCGGGTACCGGGCCGTCGCGATGGACCTGCGCGGGGTGGGCGGCAGCGACCGCACCCCGCGCGGCTACGACCCCGCCAACCTGGCGCTCGACATCACCGGGGTCGTGCGGTCCCTCGGCGAGCCGGACGCCGCCCTCGTGGGGCACGACCTGGGCGGCTACCTCGCCTGGACCGCGGCCGTGATGCGGCCCAAGCTGGTGCGCCGGCTCGTGGTCTCCTCGATGCCGCACCCGCGGCGCTGGCGCTCGGCGATGCTGTCCGACTTCGGCCAGACGCGGGCCAGTTCGCACATCTGGGGCTTCCAGCGGCCGTTCATCCCCGAGCGGCAGCTCGTCGCCGACGACGGGGCGCTCGTGGGGGAGCTGATCCGGGACTGGTCCGGGCCCGTGCCCCCCGAGGCGGAGGACGTCGACGTGTACCGGCGGGCGATGTGCATCCCGTCCACGGCGCACTGCTCGATCGAGCCGTACCGCTGGATGATGCGGTCGATGGCCCGACCGGACGGACTTCAGTTCAACCGCCGGATGAAGCGGCCGGTGCGGGTGCCGACGCTGCACCTGCACGGCTCGCTCGACCCGGTGATGCGGACCCGGAGCGCGGCCGGCTCCGGGGAGTACGTCGAAGCCCCGTACCGGTGGCGGCTGTTCGACGGCCTCGGGCACTTCCCCCACGAGGAGGATCCCGCCGCGTTCTCGACCGAGCTGGTGAACTGGCTCAAGGACCCCGAGCCGGACCGCTGAGCACGTGCAGCATCTGACCGACTGTCCATACGACCGCCAGTACGATTGTCTTACAACCGTTCAATTGCCTGGCGCATAGGCCAATTGGCCGCCCCGGACGGGGTTACCGACCTTGGGGCCCGGGCACAGCTCGTTGTATGGGCTGGACGCACGACTACGGTGACACCGCACGCGAACGCCGCCCGGCAGCGACGCCGGGCACACACGGGAGGTCTGGCCGGGACGGCCACGACCCCCGACTCGGGATTCCACGCATCCTGCGCCGGCGGGCCCGCTGGGTCTCGGCCCGCCTGCGGCATCCACGGACGTAGCCCGGCGCCGGCGCCGCGCCCCTTCCGTTCGTTCCGTACGGGCACCCCTGCCCGTACGGATCAGAGGGCGCAGCCCTGGCTGTCGGCCCGCCGGTCGGAGACCTTCCCGATCCGGATGTCGTCGCGGACCTCGTCCGCCGTCAGCGCGTACCCGGTGTTCGGGTCGTCGAGCGACTTCGCGAAGACGACCCCGTACACCCTGCCGTCGGGTGTCAGCAGCGGGCCGCCGGAGTTGCCCTGGCGGACGGTCGCGTACAGCGAGTAGACATCGCGCCGGACGGTTCCGCGGTGGTAGATGTCCGGGCCGTTCGCGTTGATCCGGCCGCGGACGCGTGCCGCGCGGACGTCGTACGAGCCGTTCTCCGGGAAGCCGGCGACGATCGCATCGCTGCTGCTCACCGCGTCCTTTTCGGTGAACTCCAGCGCGGGCGCCTTCAGCTTGGGCACGTCCAGGACGGCGATGTCGCGCTCCCAGTCGTAGAGCACGACCTTGCCGTCGTAGAGCTTGCCCTCGCCGCCGATCTGCACGGTCGGCTCGCCGACGCCGCCGACGACGTGCGCGTTGGTCATCACCTTGCCGGGCGCGAAGACGAAGCCGGTGCCCTCCAGGACCTTGCTGCAGCTCGGCGCCGTACCGACGACCTTCACGATCGAGCGCTTGGCCGCCTCGGCGACGGGGCTGCGGGCGAGCGCCGGGTCGGGCGCCTTCACCTCGGTGATCGGCTCGTTGGAGAACGGGCTGAACACCTGCGGGAAGCCGCTGCGCGCAAGGGTGGAGCTGAAGTCCGAGAACCAGGTGTTGGCCTGGGCGGGCAGCACTCGCGAGACGCCGAGCAGCACCTTGGAATTGCGGACTTCCTTGCCCAGCGTGGGAAGTGACGTCCCGGCGAGCGCCGAGCCGATCAGCCACGCCACGAGCAGCATCGCGACGACGTTGACCAGGGCTCCGCCGGTCGCGTCGACCACGCGCGCCGGCGACCACGTGATGTGGCGGCGCAGCCGGTTGCCCAGATGGGTGGTGAAGGCCTGACCGATCGATGCGCAGACGATGATCACGACCACGGCGATCACGACGACCGTGGTGGACACCTGGGTGCCGTTGTCGGTCACCCGGTCCCAGATCAGCGGGAGCAGGGACACGGCAAGGAGACCACCGCCGAGGAAGCCGATCACCGACAGAATGCCGACGACGAACCCCTGGCGGTAGCCGACGATCGCAAACCACACGGCGGCGACCAGCAACAGGATGTCCAGCACGTTCACGAGGGTCACCGTCTCACGCGCGCCAGTCGAGCGGGACCTGCCTCGATCGGTCCCAGGGGCGCTCCCACCCCGCGAAATGCAGCAGCCGGTCGATCACTCCGGCGGTAAAACCCCAGACCAGAGCCGATTCGACGGTGAAAGCGGGGCCCAGGTGGCCGCTCGGATGGAGGGCCATGACGCGATGATCGGGGTCCGTGAGATCGGCCACGGGAACCGTGAAGACGCGGGCGGTCTCGGCCGGGTCCACGGCGCCGACCGGGCTGGGGTCGCGCCACCAGCCGAGCACCGGGGTCACGACGAACTCGCTGACCGGGATGTAGAGCCGCGGCAGCACGCCGAAGAGCTGGACGCCGGCGGGGTCGAGCCCGGTCTCCTCCTCGGCCTCGCGCAGGGCGGCGCGCAGCGGGCCGGTGGTGTGCGGATCGCCGTCCTCCGGGTCGAGGGCGCCGCCCGGGAAGGAGGGCTGGCCGGGGTGCGAGCGCAGGCTCCCGGCCCGCTCCATGAGCAGCAGCTCGGGGCCGCGGGGGCCCTCGCCGAACAGGATCAGCACGGCGGACTGCCGGCCCCGGCCGTCCTCGGGCGGCAGGAAGCGGCTGAGCTGGGTCGGCCGGACCGTCCGCGCGGCCTCCACCACGGGATCGAGCCACCCGGGCAGGCCCTGGCTGGTCACGCGCAGGCCGCTCCGGTCCTCGTACGGGTTGCCCCGCGGCTCGGCCTGCGGCCTGCCGTGCTGCCTGCCCTGCTGCGGCGGCGCGGCCGCCTGGGCCACGCCGCTCTCGTCCCGCGCTCCGCGCGTCATAGGCACCCCTACTCCCTGCCGTTGCCGACACCGTCGCCGTCCCGATACCGGGACAACGCAGCCCCGGGCCGGATTCGTTCCTCCGCGGGCCGCCGTGTGGCGGCCCGCGGCCGTGCTCAGGAGGCCGCCTGGCCGCCGCCCAGCGGCCGGGCCGGGAGTCCCGGGTAGTCCGGCGGCGGGCTCAGCCGCTGGCCGGGCTGGCCGCCCTTCTCATACTTGAGCAGCTTCTTCGCCTTCTCCGGGTCCGTCTCGCCCTCCCCGTACGCCGGGCACAGCGGGGCGATCGGGCAGGCGCCGCAGGCGGGCTTGCGGGCGTGGCAGATCCGGCGGCCGTGGAAGACGACGCGGTGGGAGAGCATCGCCCACTCGCTCTTCGGGAAGATCGCGCAGATCTCCGCCTCGACCTTCTCCGGGTCCTCCTGCTCCGTCCACTTCCAGCGGCGCACCAGCCGGCCGAAGTGGGTGTCCACGGTGATCCCCGGAACCCCGAACGCATTGCCGAGCACCACGTTGGCCGTCTTCCGGCCGACTCCGGGCAGGGTCACGAGGTCCTCGATCCGGCCCGGGACCTCGCCGCCGAAGTTGTCCCGCAGGGCCTGGGAGAGGCCGAGGAGGGACCGCGCCTTCGCCCGGAAGAACCCGGTCGGCCGGATGATCTCCTCCAGATCTTCGGGGACGGCCGCAGCCATGTCCTCGGGGGCCGGGTAGGCGGCGAACAGGGCCGGGGTCGTCTGGTTCACGCGCAGGTCGGTGGTCTGTGCGGAGAGGACCGTGGCGACCAGCAGCTCGAAGGGATTCCGGAAGTCGAGCTCGGGATGGGCGTACGGGTAGAGCTCGGCCAGCTCGCGGTTGATGCGGCGGGCCCGGCGCACCATGGCCAGGTGCGATTCCGTTTTCTTGGCCGAAGCTTTGCCCTGGGGCCTCGGCGGGGCCTTCCGGGGCGTCTTGGACGCCTCCTTGGGGGCTTGTTCGCCCACAGCTGAATCGGGGGCGCCCGTCACTCCTGCGGACCCCTTGGCCTGTGCTCTCACCGGCTTATTGGACACCTGGCCAGCCTAAGGCCGGGCGCTGACACCCGCCTGGACCTCAGGTAACACCACTCCGATTGGCCTCTCGCCGCACAGCACGCCCGTACGTCCGGCATCCTTGTGATTGATCGCACTGTTTCAGCCGTCCGGCAAAATGGGGAGCACGGTCCCCTGAGCTGGTCGACATAGGAGAGAGACTCGTGGACGACGTTCTGCGGCGCGCCCCGCTCTTCGCGGCGCTCGATGACGAGCAGGCCGCGGAGCTCCGCGCCTCCATGGGCGAGGTGACCCTCGCACGCGGTGACGCCCTGTTCCACGAGGGCGACCCCGGCGACCGGCTGTATGTCGTGACCGAGGGCAAGGTGAAGCTGCACCGCACCTCCCCCGACGGCCGCGAGAACATGCTGGCCGTCCTCGGCCCCGGCGAGCTGATCGGCGAGCTGTCGCTCTTCGACCCCGGCCCGCGCACGGCCACCGCCACCGCCCTGACCGAGGTCAAGCTGCTCGGCCTCGGCCACGGCGACCTGCAGCCGTGGCTCAACGCCCGGCCGGAGGTCGCGACCGCGCTGCTGCGCGCGGTGGCACGGCGCCTGCGCAAGACGAACGACCAGATGTCCGACCTGGTCTTCTCCGACGTTCCGGGCCGCGTCGCCCGCGCCCTCCTGGACCTGTCGCGCCGCTTCGGCGTGCAGTCCGAGGAAGGCATCCACGTCGTGCACGACCTGACGCAGGAAGAGCTGGCCCAGCTGGTCGGCGCCTCCCGCGAGACGGTCAACAAGGCCCTCGCGGACTTCGCGGGCCGCGGCTGGCTCCGCCTGGAGGCCCGCGCGGTGATCCTGCTGGACGTGGAACGCCTGGCGAAGCGCTCGCGCTGACGCCGTCTGCTTCGTGTGGAGGGGTCCTGCCCGGTCGGGCGGGGCCCCTCCGCGCGTTCCCCCTGTGACGCCGCTGCGCCAGCGGCCCCGGCTGCGCCGGGCTCCTCGGGCCTCCGCCGCGAACCCCGCGCCTCAGACGCCGGCGGGGCCGGATGTGACTGCCGCGGGCCTCCAGGCGGAGCCAGCCGCGGCCCGCGAAGTCCGCGAGGGCCTTGTTGACCGTCTCGCAGGAAGAGCTGGCCCAGCTGGTCGGCGCCTCCCGCGAGACGG
>NZ_JBFAJR010000003.1:72125-195236 GCF_040655295.1 Streptomyces sp. NPDC050448
CCCGCCCCCGCCCGCGCCGCGGCCCCGGGGGGGCGCGCGGCGCGCGGCCCCCCCCCCCCCCCCCCGCGCCTCAGACGCCGGCGGGCTGAATCTTCGGCACAGTGGGGCCATGGAGCGCAGAGGGCTGGACGCGTACGGGTACGTCGAGCGCGAGGGGTCGCTCGGCCGGGTGCAGGGCGCCTTCGCCCCGGTCGTCGCCGCCGCGCGCGGGCGGATCGGCGAGGCGTACGGGCAGCGGCTGCACAGCGCGTACCTGCACGGGTCCGTGCCGCGCGGCACGGCACGGCCGGGGCGGTCGGACCTCGGCCTGCTGCTCGCCCTGCACCGCGAGTGCGCCGACGAGGACCGGGACACCGCCGAGGTGCTGGCGCGCGGGCTCGACCAGGACTTCGCCGAGATCGACGGCGTCGGCATGCTGCTCCACGGCAAGGACACCCTGCTGAGCGAGCGGGAACGTTACGGCCTCGGCTGGTTCCTCGCCTGCCTGTGCACCCCGCTGCTCGGCGCGGACCTGGCCGAGCACCTTCCCCGCTACCGCCCGGACAGCCTGCTCGCCCGTGAGACCAACGGCGATCTGGCCACCGTGCTCCCCCGGTGGCGGGCCGGGGCGCAGGCCGCGTCGACCCCCGCCGAGTACCGCGAGCTCAGCCGGGACGTCTCGCGACACCTGGTGCGCACCGGGTTCACCCTCGTGATGCCCCGGTGGGGCGGCTGGACCGGCGATCTCGCCGAGTCCGCGGAGATCTTCGGGCGGTACTACCCGGAGCGAGCGGCGCAGATGCGGGCCGCGGCCGCGGTGGCGCTGGATCCGGCCGAGGACCCGGCCGTGCTGTACACGTACCTGGATGACCTCGGCCCGTGGCTCGCGGACGAGTACACGGCACGGCACGGAACGAAGACGCCCCGCTAGCCGGCTCGTGCTGTGAACGGAAAGGTTTGCCGGTGGGCCCGCGGCGTTCCCCCGGCTACCGCCGTGGAGGTGCCCCCAGGTGCGGTGCCTCGCAAGGCGGAGGGCCGCGGCTCGTACCGGACGTACGTGCGCGGCCAGACGGCCTAGGGGGTGTCCGTCAGGGCCTCGACCGCCTGCTTCGCCTCGGCCAGACCCGCCCCGGTGACCCGCCGGTAGACACGGATGGCCTCGATCGTGCGGCCGTCGCGCACGAGCGCCCGTACCTCGTCCAGTCCGGCCGGCTCCGGCTCCTCGATGCCGAAGTGGTCCAGGACCAGGCCCAGCTGCCGCTCCAGCCGCTCCGAGCGCCGCTCCAGGGCCTTCATCCGCAGGGTCACCGTCGAGGTGATCCACGCGGCCGTGCCGATGAGCGCGAGCAGCAGGAACAGCGTGGTCATTCAGGTCCCCCCGGGATCAGTCCGTGATCTTGAAGGTACTCTAGCTGCGCCCGTACGGACCATTCCGCGGCCGGCCACAGCGAGCGGTCCACGTCCGCGTAGACGTGGGCGACGATCGCCTCGGGGGTGACGTGGCCGTTCTCGACGGCGGTCTCGACCTGGGCGAGCCGGTGTGCGCGGTGGGCCAGGTAGAACTCCACCGCACCCTGCGCGTCGTCCAGGACCGGTCCGTGCCCCGGGAGCACCGTGTGCACGCCGTCGTCGACCGTCAGCGAGCGCAGCCGGCGCAGGGAGTCCAGGTAGTCGCCGAGGCGGCCGTCGGGGTGGGCGACGACGGTGGTGCCGCGGCCGAGGATCGTGTCGCCGGTCAGGACGGCCCGGTCGGCGGGCAGGTGGAAGCTGAGCGAGTCGGCGGTGTGGCCGGGGGTCGGGACGACGCGCAGCTCCAGGCCGCCGGCCCGGATCACGTCGCCGGCGGCCAGCCCCTCGTCGCCGAGGCGCAGGGCGGGGTCCAGGGCGCGGACCTTGGTGCCGGTGAGCTCGGCGAACCGGCCCGCGCCCTCGGCGTGGTCGGCGTGGCCGTGCGTGAGGAGGGTCAGCACGATCCGCTTGCCCGCCTGCTCGGCGGTCTCCACGACCGCGCGCAGGTGCACGTCGTCCAGGGGGCCGGGATCGATGACGACGGCTTCCGCGGAGCCGGGCTCCGAGACGAGCCAGGTGTTGGTGCCGTCCAGGGTCATCGCGGAGGCGTTGGGGGCCAGGATGTTGACCGCGCGGGCGGTGGCGGGCCCTGAAGTGACGATCCCGCGGGGCTGTCCGGGCAGAGCGGCGGCACTTGTCACGGGGTGCCTCCGGGGCGGACGTGCTTGGTGAACTCGTCGTGGCCCGGCCAGCTGAGCACCAGTTCGCCGTTCTCCAGCGAGGCCTGGGCCAGTACGGGGGTCAGGTCCTGGGCGGTGGCCGCGGTGAGGGCGTCGGCGGCGCTCCCGTACGGCTCGAGGGAGCGCAGGGTGGAGATGGTGGGCGGCATCATCAGCAGCTCGCCCTTGTCGTAGCCGTCGGCGGCGTCCGCGGGGCGGATCCAGACGGTCCGGTCGGCCTCGGTGGAGGCGTTGCGGGTGCGCTGGCCCTCCGGGAGGGCCGCGACGAAGAACCAGGTGTCGTAGCGGCGGGGCTCGAACTCCGGGGTGATCCAGCGGGCCCAGGCGCCGAGCAGGTCGGAGCGCAGCCGCAGACCGCGGCGGTCGAGGAACTCGGCGAAGGACAGCTCGCGGGCGACGAGGGCCGCGCGGTCGGCCTCCCAGTCGTCGCCGGTGGTGTCGCCGACGACGGTGTCGGCGGTCTCGCCGGCGAGCAGGACGCCCGCCTCCTCGAAGGTCTCGCGGACGGCTCCGCAGACGATGGCCTGGGCGGTGCGGGGGTCGGTGGCGAGGCGGGCCGCCCAGTCGTCCCGGCTCGGTCCGGCCCAGCCGACGAGGTGGTCCCCGTCGCGGGGGTCGACCCCGCCGCCGGGGTAGGCGTACGCGCCGCCCGCGAAGGCCATGGAGGCCTTGCGGCGCAGCATGTGCACGACGGGGCCGGCGGCGGTGTCGCGGAGCAGCATGACGGTGGCGGCGCGTCTGGGCTCCACCGGGGTGAGGGAACCGTCCATGAGGGCGCGGATCCGGTCGGGCCACTCGGGCGGGTACCACTGCCCGCCGACGGGGGTGGCGCCGTGCGCTCCGGATACTCCGGGTGTCTGCTGCTGTCCCTGCTCACCGTTGGGCATGCCGGGATGCTACGGCCATCCGGCCCGATGTTCGAGGCCCACTCCCCCGCCCCCATCCCCGCCCGCGGAAACGCGTACAGCCCCCGCCGGGAGTCGGCAGGGGCTGACGGGGAAGTCGTGCGGGTCAGGCTCCGGGGACGAGTTCGACCTGGATCTCGACCTCGACGGGGGCGTCCAGCGGGAGCACCGCCACGCCGACCGCACTGCGGGCGTGCACGCCCTTCTCGCCGAGCACCGCACCCAGCAGCTCGCTCGCACCGTTCAGCACACCCGGCTGGCCCGTGAAGTCCGGGGCCGAGGCCACGAAGCCGACGACCTTCACGACGCGCGCGATCTTGTCGAGGTCGCCGATCACGGACTTCACCGCGGCCAGGGCGTTCAGCGCGCAGGTCGCGGCCAGTTCCTTGGCCTGCTCCGCCGAGACCTCCGCACCGACCTTGCCGGTGAGCGAAAGGCTGCCCCTGACCATCGGGAGCTGCCCCGCGGTGAACACGTACGCGCCGGACCGCACGGCCGGCTGGTACGTGGCCAGCGGCGGGACGACCTCCGGCAGGGTCAGGCCGAGCTCGGCCAGCTTCGCGTCGACGGCGCCGCTCATCCCTTCTCCCGCTTGAGGTAGGCCACGAGCTGCTCGGGGTTGTTCGGGCCGGGCACGACCTGGACGAGCTCCCAGCCGTCCTCGCCCCAGGTGTCCAGGATCTGCTTGGTGGCGTGGACCAGCAGCGGGACCGTCGCGTATTCGAACTTCTTGGTCATGGGGGCGAGCGTATCGCCTGTCGCAGTGGGGGTCCCCCCGGCCGGAGGTTGGGGGGAGGCTCATGCGCAGCCCGAGGGGCGAGTGGTTAGGCTCAGACGCTGTGAGCAGGCTCCAGGTGGTCAGCGGCAAGGGCGGAACCGGAAAGACCACGGTCGCCGCGGCACTCGCGCTCGCCCTCGCGCGCGAGGGCGGACGGACGCTTCTGGTGGAGGTCGAGGGCAGGCAGGGGATCGCACAGCTCTTCGGGGCGGAGGCGCTCCCGTACGAGGAGCGGAAGATCGCCGTCGCCTCGGGCGGCGGGGAGGTGTTCGCCCTGGCCATCGACGCCGAGCGGGCCCTGCTGGACTACCTCCAGATGTTCTACAAGCTCGGCTCCGCCGGCCGCGCGCTCAAGAAGCTCGGCGCCATCGACTTCGCGACGACCATCGCGCCCGGGCTGCGGGACGTACTGCTGACCGGCAAGGCGTGCGAGGCGGTCCGGCGCAAGGACAAGGCCGGCCGGTACGTCTACGACCACGTGATCATGGACGCGCCGCCGACCGGGCGGATCACCCGCTTCCTGAACGTCAACGACGAGGTGGCGGGGCTGGCCCGGTTCGGGCCGATCCACAACCAGGCGCAGGCCGTCATGAAGGTGCTCAAGTCCCCGGAAACGGCCGTCCACCTGGTCACGCTGCTCGAGGAGATGCCCGTCCAGGAGACCGCCGACGGGATCGCCGAGCTCGAGGAGGCCGGACTGCCCGTGGGGCGGGTCGTCGTCAACATGGTGCGGCCGCACCACCTGGACGAGGACACCCTGCGCGCCGCCGCTGGCGAGCGCCGCGCCGGCGTGGCCAAGGCCCTGTCCCGGGCGGGCCTGGGCGGCGCGCGCCGCGGCGGACTCGCGGAGCGGCTGGTGGACCCGCTGCTCGCGCAGGCCGCCGAGCACGCGAGCCGGGTGGAACTGGAGCGCGCGCAGCGCACCGTACTGGAGCAGTTGGACGTGGCGACGTACGAACTCCCCCTGCTCGGCACGGGGATGGATCTGGCCGGGCTGTACGAGCTGGCCTCGGAGCTGCGGAAGCAGGCGGGCGAGGAATGAGCGGGGCCGGCACGAGCACGACCGTGAGCGCGGGCACGAAGGCGGGCATCGGCATGGACACTCACCCGCGGCTGGCCGTGGACCGGCTGCTGGACGACCCGGGAACGCGGATCATCGTCTGCTGCGGCGCGGGCGGGGTCGGCAAGACGACCACGGCCGCGGCCCTGGGCGTACGGGCGGCGGAGCGCGGGCGGAAGGTGGTCGTGCTGACCATCGATCCGGCGCGGCGGCTCGCCCAGTCGATGGGGATCGACTCGCTGGACAACACCCCGCGCAGGGTGAAAGGGGTCGACGGCGGCGAACTGCACGCCATGATGCTCGACATGAAGCGGACCTTCGACGAGATCGTCGAGGGCCACGCGGACGCCGAGCGGGCGGAGGCCATCCTGGCCAATCCCTTCTACCAGTCCCTGTCGGCCGGGTTCGCGGGCACGCAGGAGTACATGGCGATGGAGAAGCTGGGCCAGCTGCGGGCCCGGGACGACTGGGACCTGATCGTCGTGGACACCCCGCCGAGCCGGTCCGCGCTGGACTTCCTCGACGCGCCGAAGCGGCTGGGGTCCTTCCTGGACGGGAAGTTCATCCGGGTGCTGATGGCTCCGGCGAAGGTGGGCGGCCGGGCCGGGATGAAGTTCCTCAACGTGGGCATGTCCCTGATGACCGGCACGCTCAGCAAACTGATGGGCGCTTCGCTGCTGAAGGACGTGCAGACCTTCGTGGCGGCGATGGACACGATGTTCGGCGGTTTCCGCACCCGCGCGGACGCGACGTTCCGGCTGCTACAGGCTCCGGGTACGGCCTTCCTGGTGGTCGCGGCGCCCGAGCCGGACGCACTGCGGGAGGCGGCGTACTTCGTGGAGCGGCTGGCCGCGGAGCAGATGCCGCTGGCCGGGCTCGTACTGAACCGGGTGCACGGCAGCGGCGCCGACCAGCTGTCCGCCGAGCGGGCGTTGGCCGCCGCAGAGAATCTTGAAGAAGGCGGCATTGTCGATCAGGAGTCCGGGAAAGCTGGACTTCGTGACGCGGCCGCGGAGGACGCCGACACCACGGGCGCTCCCGAGACCGAGACCGGCTCCCCCGAAGCCGATGCCCATGCCGACTCAGACCCAGCCACGGAGCCAGACGCCGAAGCGGAAGCCGACGCCGATGCCGACGTGGACGAGATCACCGCAGGACTGCTGCGCCTGCACGCCGAACGGATGCAGGTGATCGCGCGCGAACAGCGCACACGCGATCGCTTCACCTCGCTGCACCCCGAGGTGGCGGTGGCCGAGGTGGCCGCCCTGCCCGGCGATGTGCACGACCTCGCCGGGCTACGGGCCATCGGAGAGCGACTCGCGGCCGGGGTTCCGGCCGGAGCGTAGGCGTTCGTACGATGCCTCCTGGTGCGGAGGCTGTCGTACGCGGGACCGCGCGGGTGGGTCTACCCGGCTGCCGCGTACGTCTCGTACGGAACGTCGATCTCCGCATCGACATCCACGGTGAGGATGCCCGTACTGCGCTCGTACTCCGTGCGGGCGGTTTCGAGCAGCCGTCGCCACGAGGTGACGGTGGGGCGCCGGCGCAGCAATGCGCGACGTTCCCGCTCGGTCATTCCGCCCCATACTCCGAACTCGACACGATTGTCGAGCGCGTCGGCCAGGCACTCGGTCCGCACCGGACATCCGGTACACACCGCCTTGGCCCTGTTCTGTGCCGCTCCTTGAACGAACAGTTCATCCGGATCGGTAGTGCGGCAGGCTGCCTGCGCACTCCAGTCGGTAACCCAGCCCATCCCGGCGCCGTCCTCTCCCGAATCGAGGCTCCCCCACGGCGGTAGCGGCATATTCACCGCTGCCAGTTGAGGACGTTACGGAAGGCGGGCACGGCGCAACACCCCCGACGGGCCCAGTCTTGAATGGTCCGAACGGACTATGGGTAAGCGGCAGATCACCCGACGGAGTGATCCGGCGACATCCCGGACTATTCCGGCAATTCGGGTGGAATCGGCGGACCATGAGTGAAGGACCGTCAGAGTGAGGGGCGAGATTCGGACATATGTCCACCCCATTCGGGAAGGGTGAAAATCAAGCCGAGGGGTTGATGTCGCACCGCACTGCTGTGACAGTTGGGGACAGCTTAGGCCAAGGCATTCGCGCGTGTCCGGTGAATGAGAACGTAGGCTGCCCTCCATGGGAAAGAAGCGCTCGGGCGCCGGGCTCACGGGGCCGCAGCAGGCCGCAAAGTTCCTCGGGGTGTCCGTTCTCTCCGGAGTTGTGCTGGCCGGTATCGCGATCCCGGGCGCAGGCGCCCTGGGGCTCGCCGCCAAGGGCACGGTCGAAGGATTCGACGAGATCCCGGCCAATCTCAAGACACCGCCGCTGAGCCAGCGCACGACGATTCTGGACGCCGAGGGTGGCTTGATCGCCACGGTCTATTCACGAGACCGTCAGGTGGTCCCCCTCACGGCCATCTCCCCGTACATGCAGAAGGCGATCGTCGCGATCGAGGACTCGCGTTTCTACGAGCACGGCGCGATCGACGCGAAGGGCATCCTGCGCGCGGTCAACCGCAACGCGCAGGAAGGCGGAGCCGCGCAGGGCGCCTCCACGCTGACGCAGCAGTACGTGAAGAACGTCTTCGTCGAGGAGGCCGGCGACGACGAGACAAAGGTGCGCGAGGCCCAGGAGAAGAGCCTGGGGCGCAAGATCCGCGAGCTGAAGTACTCGATCCAGGTCGAGGAGGAGCTCGGGAAGAAGAAGATCCTCGAGAACTACCTCAACATCACGTACTTCGGCCAGCAGGCATACGGAATCGAATCCGCCGCTCAGCGCTACTTCAGCAAGCCGGCCAAGGACCTGACCCTGGACGAGTCGGCACTGCTGGCGGGCGTCGTGCAGTCGCCGAGCCGGTTCGACCCGGTGAACGACGTGCAGGAGGCGATGAAGCGCCGGAACGTCGTCCTCCAGCGGATGGCCGACATGAAGGACGTCTCGCAGGCGGAGGCGGACGAGGCGAAGAAGAAGCCGGTCACGCTGAAGGTGACCCGGCCGAAGAACGGCTGCATCACCGCGGTCAAGGGCGCCGGCTTCTTCTGCGACTACGTGCGCAACACGTTCCTGACCGACCCGGTGTTCGGCAAGACCCGCGAGGAGCGGGCCAAGCTCTGGAACCAGGGCGGCCTGACCGTGCGCACGACGCTGGACCCGCAGTCGCAGGAGTCCGTCAACCAGTCGATCAAGGACCACGTCAACCAGGACGACAGGGTCGCCACGGCCGTCACCCTGGTGCAGCCGGGCACCGGCCGGGTGCTCGGCATGGGCCAGTCCAAGCCGTACGGCTTCGGCAAGAACGAGACGCAGATCAACTTCTCCGTGGACAAGCGGATGGGCGGATCGAACTTCGGCTTCCCGACCGGCTCCACCTTCAAGCCGTTCGTCGCGGCCGCGGCCCTGGAGCGCGGCATTCCGCCGACGAAGGTGTACACCACCCCGCAGGAGATGGAGTACCCGAGCGGAGTGCAGACCTGCGGCGACAAGCCCTGGGTCAACACCGAGCACGCCCGGGTGCCGAACGAGTCGGAGTCCGAGTTCGGCGCGTACAACCTGAAGGACGCGATGGCCAAGTCGGTCAACACGTACTTCGTCGAGATGATCGCCGAGACGGGCCTGTGCCCCGTGACCGAGATGACCACCAAGCTCGGCGTGATCCCGGCCGACGGGTCGAAGCTCCCCCAGGTCCCGGCGATCGCGCTCGGCACCGAGGGCATGTCCCCGCTGACCATGGCGAACGCGTACGCGACCTTCGCCAACCGCGGCGTGTACTGCACCCCCGTCGCCCTCGAGTCCATCACCGACTCGCACGGCAAGTCGGTGGCCGTGCCGAAGTCCCAGTGCGACCGCGTGATGGAGGAGAAGACCGCCGACACGATCAACACGCTGCTGCTCGGCGTGGTCGACTCCGGTACGGGTACCGCCGCGGGTCTGACCGACCGGCAGAACGCGGGCAAGACCGGCACCACCGACAGCCGCTACAACGCCTGGTTCGTCGGGTACACGCCGAACATGGCCGGCGCGACATGGGTCGGCTCGGGCGGCTCCAAGCAGGTGTCGATGGAGAACATCACCATCGGCGGCGAGTACTACGACAAGGTCTACGGCGGCGGGCTGCCCGGCCCGATCTGGAAGCAGGCGGTCACGGGCGCGCTGTCGGGCCGGGAGGCGCCGAACTTCTCCACGGTCAGCATCCCGGAGACCGGGGTACCGGCCGGCGGCGGCCGCCCCAACCCGAACCCGAACAAGCCGGGTAAGCCCGGCAAGCCGGGCGGCGAAGGCAAGCCCGGCGGCCGCCCCGGCGGCCAGACCGCGGCGGGTGCCACGGGCGGTGCGACGGGCGGCATCACCCCGACGAACCCGTTCCCGGACATCACCCCGCAACCGGGCGCAATCGGCGGACCCGCGGGCCCGTAGGCGCATGGACAAACAAGGAGGGGCCCGGCCGCAAAGCGACCGGGCCCCTCCTGTCGGTTCTGCTCAGGCGAGGTGCTTCTTGACGGCGGCGGCGACACGGCCGCCCTCCGCCAGCCCGGCCACCTTCGGGTTCACGATCTTCATGACGGCGCCCATGGCCCGCGGCCCCTCGGCACCCGCGGCCTTGGCCTCCTCGACGGCCTGCGCCACGATCGCGCCGAGCTCCTCGTCGCTGAGCTGCTTGGGCAGGTAGGTGTCGAGGAACTCGCCCTCCGCCGTCTCGCGCGCGGCCTGCTCGGGACGACCGCCCTGAGCGAAGGCCTCCGCGGCCTCGCGGCGCTTCTTCGCCTCCTTGGCGATCACCTTGAGGACCTCGTCGTCGGAGAGCACGCGCGCTTCCTTGCCCGCGACCTCCTCCTTGGTGATGGCGGAGAGGGTCAGGCGCAGCGTGGACGAGTGCAGCTCGTCGCGCGCCTTGATGGCGGTGGTGAGGTCTTCCTGGAGCTTGGCCTTGAGCGTGGTCATGACCTGAGTCTGCCAGGTGGAGGGGCAGTGGCGCCCGCCGGTTTCCCGGGTCTGCGACGATGGGGCCATGCGTGCGCGTTACGGAGTACCCCTGAAGGTCACCGCCTCGATCGCGGCGGTCGGGGCCGCCGGTGTGGCCTATGCCGCCGGTTTCGAGGCGCGGTCGTTCCGGCTGCGGCGGATCACCGTGCCGGTCCTCCCCGCCGGGATGCGCCCGCTGCGCGTACTCCAGGTCTCCGACATCCACATGGTCGGCGGGCAGCACAAGAAGCGCGCCTGGCTCCAGTCCCTGGCCGGTCTGCGCCCGGACTTCGTCGTGAACACGGGCGACAACCTCTCCGACACAGAGGGCGTCCCCGAGGTGCTGGACGCGCTGGGCCCCCTGATGTCCTTCCCCGGCGTGTACGTCTTCGGGTCGAACGACTACTACGGGCCGCGGCTGCGCAACCCCGGGCGCTACCTGATCGAGAAGGTCCAGGGGCGGCACGGGCTGAACGGCAACAAGCCGGTCGTCGGCGCCGTGCACAACCCGTGGGAGGAGATGCGGGACGCCTTCGACGCGGCGGGCTGGGTCAACCTCACCAACACCCGTGGCCACCTGAAACTGCCGGACCTGGAACTGGCCTTCACCGGCCTGGACGACCCGCACATCAAGCGCGACCGCTACGAGCAGGTCGCGGGCGGGCCGGAGGCGGACGCGGACTTCTCGATGGCCGTCGTGCACGCCCCGTACCTGCGCGTCCTCGAGTCCTTCACCGCCGACCGGTACCCGCTGATCCTGGCCGGGCACACGCACGGCGGGCAGCTCTGCATCCCCTTCTACGGGGCGCTCGTCACCAACTGCGACCTGGACGCGAAGCGGGTGAAGGGGCTCTCCACGCACGAGGCGAACGGCCACCGCTCCTACCTCCACGTCTCGGCGGGCTGCGGCACGAACCGCTACACGCCGGTCCGCTTCGCGTGCCCCCCGGAGGCGACCCTCCTGACGCTGACCCCGAAGGCATGACCGACGCCCCGGGCGCGCCGCCGGCCCGGGGTCGCCGACCCGACGCACCCCCGCTCCGGCGGCCCGGGTCCTGATCACGCCCCGGGGGCCCGCCGCCTGCCACCCGCACCGCTTCGGCCCCGCGAACGCCGCGATCCCGGGTCCCGCCGCCCCCGCGCCGAGCCCGCCCAGGTCACGGCGAACCGCTCCCGCCGGGCCCCTCGCGAAAACCGGATTTCGTCTCCGGCCGAGGGTCCGCTAAAGTAATCGATGTCGCCAGGGCAGCAACACTGCAAGGCGGCGATCGGGGTGTAGCGCAGCTTGGCAGCGCGCTTCGTTCGGGACGAAGAGGTCGTGGGTTCAAATCCCGCCACCCCGACTTCGTAAGACCAGGTCAAGGGCCTGATCCGCATCGCGGATCAGGCCCTTCCTGCATGTGGGCGAAGATCGCGCCCGAATCCCCCGAGGCACCGTCGGGGACGCCCGCCGAGGGCGGAGGCGGCCTGGGCTGCGCGCTCCGGGTGCCGATCGGGCCCACGCTTTCTGCCGCGTCCGGGTGATCAGGGGGCGGGGAATGACGTCGGAGCCCTCGGAGTGCGTATGCGGCGTCCGCGAGGAGTGCCGCCCCGGTGCCGGGGGGTGGCGGTGCGCGTCACGGACTTCGAGTCCTCCAGGCCTGGCAGGCCCGCACGCCCGTGGTCGTCGTACCGACCACCCATCCGCACCGGGACCTCGCCGAGGCGCAGGCGGCGGGCGTCTCGATGGTGATCTACGCGGACCACGCGCTGCGCGCCTCGGCGGGCAGCGCACCCGCGATTCGGCCGTGCGCTGGGGCGAGTTGGCGCTCGCGGCCGGATACCGCACGGGACGGGTCTGCCGCACGGTCAAGGAAGTCAGCTCCCCACTGGCCGAGATCGAGGGGCTACCCGGCCCGCACCCGGTGGCCCTGCACATCGGGGGTGGGGAAACACCGCCGCGGGTGACGTCGGCGCACTCCGACGCCGAGGTCAGGGCCCGCTTCCAGGCCGCGGCGACCGAACCCCGGAAGGACGACCTGCCGTGACCGTCATCGCCCATGTCAGCGATCTGCACCTGGACCTCCCGGAGCGCGCCACGCAGCGCGCGCTCACGGTCATGAACTACCTGCGGGACATCCCCGGCCCCCTCGACGCCGTCCTGGTCTCCGGCGACATCGCCGACCACGGGACGGCGGACGAATACACCCAGGCCCGCGAGCTGTTCGACCTGCCGTACCCGGTGCTGGTGCTGCCCGGCAACCACGACAGGCGGGGAGCGCTGCGCACCGGCCTGCTCGACGGCAAGCCGGAGGACGAGGAGCTGAACCAGGTCGTCCGCACGCCCGGAGCCGTCTTCCTGCTGTGCGACTCGACGATCCCGGGCAGCGACGAGGGCCTGCTCAGCGACCTCACCCTGCGGTGGCTGGACGGGACCCTGACCACCGAGGGCGCCGAACTGCCCGTCTTCGTCTGCTTCCGCCACCCGCCGGTCGACCTGCACACCCCGTACGTGGACCGGGTCCGGCAGTTCGGCGAGGAGCGCCTCGCCGCCGTGCTGGAACGGTACCCGCAGGTCGTCGCCCTGCTGTGCGGGCACGCGCACGTCGCCGCGGCCACGACGTTCGCGGGCCTTCCGCTGCTCGTGGCGCCCGGGGTCGCCTCGACCGTCCCGCTGCCCTTCGAGGGCCGTCCCGCCGTGGACTACGAGCTGGCCCCGGCGCCGGCGTTCCACGTACTCGACGACCGGCGGCGGCTGGTCACGCACTACAGGGTGCTCGGCCAGCCGCATTCCTGAACGCTGAGAGAGGCCATACGAAGAGTCCTGATCGCCCACCGCGGTGCGGTCGCGGCCCGGGCCGTCGACACCTTCCGCACGCGGGGAGGGTCACCGATCGCCGTCGTCGCCCTGTCGGCCCCCCAGCGGCTCCACACGCCGGCCGCGGACGGGTGCGAGTACCTCGAGGGCACCGGGCTCGCGGAGACGTACGACCACGCGGGCCGGATCGTCGACGTGGCCCGGCGCTGCGGCGGCGACGCGGTCTACCCGGGCTACGGGGCCCAGATCGGGCTGCCCGTCATCCTCACACCGGTCACCGGCCGCGGCGGCCGCGGCGGGTGGCACCCCGTGGAGGCGCGGCCGCCGCGCCGACGCGTGCAGGTTCTCGCCACCGGCGCCGAAGATCTCAACCGGTGACGAGGCAGAACTCGTTGCCCTCCGGGTCGACCATGCTCTGGAAGGAGCCCTGGTCGTCGGTGACCGTCCCGCCGACCCGGGAGGCCCCCAGGGTCACGGCCCGCTCGGTCGCGGCCGCGATGTCGTCGACCGCGAGGTCGAGGTGGAGCCGGTTCTTCACCGACTTGCCCTCGGGCACCGGCTGGAACGCCAGCCGTGCGGTCCCCGGCAGCTCCACGTGCGACCAGCCGCGGGCCCGGTGCACGGGTTCGGCCCCGAGCAGCCGGGCCCAGAAACGCACCAGGGTCCTCGGCTCACGGCAGTCCACGACGATCTGCTGCAGGCTCACACGCATGGCCGCGAGCCTACGCGGCGCTCCCCGACCCGGCGGCCAGGGAGGCGAGTTCGGCCCGGCTCAGCGCGAGGAAGGCGGCCGATGCCCGGACCTCCACCCCGCGCTCGTCCGCCACCGCCCGGAGGTGGTCGAGGACCGCCCCGACCGTGGGGAGGGAGCCGAGCGGGCGCAGCAGCCACAGGCGGCCCGGCGGCCGGTGCGGGAGGCCGAGCTCCGCGAGGACCTCCTCGGCCTCCCAGTCGAGGTCGTGCAGGTCGGGCTCGGCGAGCGGGGCGGCCTCCACGTCGGTGATGTGCCCGTGGCCGTCCAGCCGGGTCTCCACCGCCCAGTGGGTGGAGCGGTCCGGGATCCAGGTCCGGGCCGCCGGCGGCCACACGTACGGGAGGAACACCCACAGCATGTCCTCGGGCGCGGGCTCCCAGCCGAGCACCTCCAGCTCCCGGACCTCGGGCAGCCGGTCCGGCTCCTGCTCGCTGCGGCCGGTGCGGCGCAGTGCGAGCGGGTGCGGTGTTCCGTCCTCGTCCCACGACATGCGCGCAGGCTACCGCCGGCGGTCCCGCCCGGTCGGCGACGTGGCCGGGGAGGGACGCGGGGCGGGTCACCGGGACCCGGGCACCGCGCGGGGTCGCGGGCACCGCGCAGGGTCGCGGGCACCGCGCAGGGTCGCGGGCACCGCGCAGGGTCGCGGGCACCGCGCAGGGTCGCGGGCACCGCGCAGGGTCGCGGGGGTCGCGCAGGGTCGCGGGGTCGCGAGGTCGCAGGGGTAGCGAGGTCGCAGGGTCGCGGGGTCGCAGGGTCGGGGGATCCCTCAACCCTGTCTGTCGAGCGGGTTGGCCTTGATCCGCTGCTCCGCGCCGCCCGCGACATAGGCCGCCGCCGCGCAGTCGGGCTTGCGGACGGCCTGGTCCTCGACCAGGGCGAGGAAGGACGCGCCGAAGTCCAGCCGGGGGTGCGCCTCCAGCAGGGCCGCGGTGAACGCCGGATCGAACTCGGCGACGCGCAGCCCCGAGACATCGGCGCTGGTGCCGACCTGGAGGAGGTGGCTCTCGACGTCCTCGGCCGCCGTGACGTCGTCCCGCATGTGCCGGACGATCACCTCCTCCGCGCGGGCGCGCCGGTCCGCGGGCCAGCCCAGGCCCGCGGTCAGGACGCGGGCGACATGGCCGCCCGCTTCCTCGAAGGGCAGCGTGTGGCTGTCGAACGGCGCGGTCAGGCCCAGGTCGTGGACGAGCGCGCTGACGTAGAAGAGCTCGTCGTCGTACGAGAGCCCGTGCCGGGCCGCGTACTGCGCGCCGAAGGCGTACGAGCGGATCGAGTGGTTCAGCAGGCTCGCGTCCGCGTACTCCGCCGCGATCTCCAGGGCGGCCCGCCCCGATGCGGTGTCACGTGTCCATGTCGTCATGGGCGTGAGCCTACGGCCGCCGGAAATCCACCTCCGACGGCGGCTCCCCCGGCCAGTTCAGCCGGGTCGGCGCCGGCGGCGTCTCGGCGAGGACCGACCCGCGCGAGACGACGTACCGCGGCCGGACCTGGCGGCGGACCGCCTCGGCGGGGGTCTCGGCCGGAAGCAGCACGAAGGAGGCGGGCGCGCCCTCGGCGATGCCGTACTCCGCCGCCGTCAGGCCCAGTACCCGCGCCGCACGCTCCGTCACCATCTCGAAGGCCAGCGGGATTTCGTCCGCTCCCGTGAGCTGCGCGGCGTACAGCCCGACGAGGGCGGTCTGGAGCGGGTTGGCGGTGCCGAGCGCGTTCCAGGGGTCCATCACGTCGTCGTGGCCGAAGGCCACGTTGACCCCGGCCGCCAGCATCTCCTTGACCTGGGTGAGCCCGCGCCGCTTGGGGTAGCCGTCGAAACGGCCCTGGAGGTTGAGGTTCGCGAAGGGGTTGGCGACCATGTTGATTCCGGAACGCGCCAGCAGCCGCTGGAGTTTGAAGCTGTACGCACCACTGTAGGAGCCCATCGCCGTCGTGTGCGAGGCCGTCGCCCGCTCCCGCAGCCCCGTGCGCAGCGCGAGCGCGGCCAGCACCTCCACGAAGCGGGACTGCTCGTCGTCGATCTCGTCGCAGTGCGCGTCCACGCGCAGGCCGTGCTCCTCGGCCACCGCGAAGGCGATGCCCAGCGACGCCACCCCGTCCTCCCGGGTGTCCTCGAAGTGCGGGATCGCCCCCACCACGTCCGCACCGCGCCGGGCCGCCTCGCGCAACAGCGCCTCGCCGTCCGGGAAGGAGACGATGCCCTCCTGCGGGAAGGCGACGATCTGCAGTGTCATGAACTCCCGGACCCGGTCGCGGACCTCCAGCAGCGCGTCCAGCGCGGTGAGTGCCGGGTCGGTGACGTCGCAGTGCGTCCGTACGTGCAGCACGCCCTGGGCCGCCTGCCAGCGCAGCACCTCCGTGGCCCGCGCGACGACGTCCTCGCGGGTCAGGGTCCGCTTGCGCTCGCTCCAGCAGGCGATGCCCTCCCACAGCGTCCCGGAGGCGTTCGGGCGCGGCTCGCCGGCGGTCAGGGCCGTGTCCAGGTGGATGTGCGGTTCGGCGAACGGGGCCGAGAGCAGCCCGCCGTGCGCCTCGATCAGCACGCCGGTGGCCGGCGGCTCCTTCTGGTCGTCGTACGGGATCACCCGCGCGATACGGCCGTCCTCGGCCACCTCGACGTCGGACAGGCCGGCGCCCGCAGTGTTCGGGGCAGTCAGCAGCCGGGCGCCCCGGACGATCATCCGCATGCGGCCAGCGTACGACCGCGGCCCGTGGTTTCCGGGGGAAACCACGGGCCGCGACCGGTGTCGCGTCCCGGCGAACGGGACATCCGGGGGCAGCGGCTCAGCCGCGCTTGGCCTGAGCCTTCTGCTGCATGCCCCTCGTCTTCGCGGAGACGGAATGCACGTCTCTGACCGCAGCCTTGGCGCGCGCCTCGGCCGCCGTGTTCTTCGCCCGCTCACGCTCGCGTTCCGCGGCCTGTGACGTGCCGGTACGAGCCTTCTTGGCCATGATCACTCCTCCTCGGGACACACCCGGAGGGCCTACGCCCTCCACTGTCCCTCCGTTCGGAGGAGGCGGCATCCGGGGCGAGGGTCAGCCGCGCCCGCCCTTGCGGCGCTGCTCGCGCATCCGGTCTTCCTTCAGGGCCTCCGTCTGGGCCAGTCGGACGTCCTCGACCAGCTGCGCCGGTTTCTGCGGGGTCCTGGACTCCGACGACCGAAGGTTCTCCTGAGTCGGCTCCTTGCGCTTCTTCGCCATGATCGCTCCTCACTGGAAAACGGCTGGGTGGGACCCCGCCCACGCTGCCTCCTCCCGCTCTTCACGACCATCCGGCAGCGCCAATCGGGTTACATGGGGGGTATGAATGACAACACGGCCATGCCTGACTGGGAGAAGCGCTTCCGGGCCCCGCGCGTCGGGCTGCCCGACTGGGCCGAGGACGCACCGGACCGCTCGCTCTTCGTCTCGAACGCCACCGGCACGTACGAGCTCTACGCCTGGGACCGCGCCACCGGCACGCAGCGGCAGGCCACCGACCGCCCCAACGGGACCACCGACGGAACCCTCTCCCCCGACGGCGAGTGGATCTGGTGGTTCTCGGACACCGACGGCGACGAGTTCGGCACCTGGGTGCGCCAGCCCTTCGCGGGCGGCCCCGACGAGCCGGCCACCCCCGGGCTGGAGCCCTCGTACCCCGGCGGGCTCGCCATCGGCCGCGACGGGACGTCGGTCGTCGGCCGCTCCACCGACGAGGAGGGCTCGACCGTCCACGTGGTGCGGCCGGACGGCTCGGAGCCCGTGGTGATCTACCGGCACCGGGAATCGGCCGGCGTCGGCGACCTCTCCCACGACGGGACCCTGATCGCGATCGAGCACACCGAGCACGGGGACGCCATGCACGCGGCGCTGCGCGTGGTCACGCTCGACGGCGCCACGGTCGCCGAGCTCGACGACTCCCGGGGCGGCACCGTGGAGCTGGGTCTGGAGGTGCTCGGCTTCGCGCCGGTCTCCGGCGACACCCGGCTGCTGGTCGGCCACCAGCGGCGCGGCCGCTGGGAGCCGATGGTGTGGGACGTGGCCACCGGAGCCGAGCAGGACCTGGCGATCGAGCTGCCGGGCGATGTGAGCGCCGAGTGGTACCCGGACGGCTCCGCCCTGCTGATCGCGCACGGCTTCGAGGCGCGCAGCGAGCTCTGGCGCTACGACCTGGCCGCGCAGGAGCTCGTCAAGGTGGACACCCCGCCCGGTACGGTCGCGGGCGCGACGGCCCGCCCCGACGGCACGGTGGAGTACCAGTGGTCCTCGGCGGCCGAGCCCTCGGCCGTACGGTCCACCGCGGGCGGGGTCGTGCTGGATCCCCCGGGGTTCCGGCCGCCCGGCTCGGTGCCGGTGGAGGACTTGTGGGTGGAGGGCCCCGGCGGGCGGATCCACGCGCTCGCGCAGCGGCCCACCGGCCACGGCGACGGCCCCTTCCCGACGATCTTCGAGGTGCACGGCGGGCCGACCTGGCACGACAGCGATGCCTTCGCGGCGACCCCGGCGGCCTGGCTGGACCACGGCTTCGCGGTCGTCCGGGTCAACTACCGGGGCTCGACGGGGTACGGCCGGGAGTGGACCGACGCCCTCAAGCACCGCGTCGGCCTGATCGAGCTCGAGGACATCGCGGCCGTCCGGGAGTGGGCGGTGGCCGCCGGCCTCGCCGACCCGGCGCGGCTGGTGCTCTCCGGCGGGTCCTGGGGCGGCTACCTGACCCTGCTGGGCCTGGGTGTGCAGCCCGGGGCCTGGGCCGTGGGCCTGGCCGCCGTACCGGTCGCCGACTACGTCACGGCGTACCACGACGAGATGGAGGCGCTGAAGTCCCTGGACCGCACCCTCTTCGGAGGCACGCCGGAGGAGGTCCCGGACCGCTTCGAGGCGTCCTCTCCGCTCACGTACGTCGACGCGGTGAAGGCCCCCGTCCACATCGCGGCGGGCGTCAACGACCCGCGCTGCCCGATCCGGCAGATCGAGAACTACGTCGACCGGCTGGCGGCGCGCGGGGCGGTGCACGAGGTGTACCGGTACGACGCCGGGCACGGCTCGCTCGTCGTGGAGGAGCGGATCAAGCAGGTCCGGATGGAGCTCGAGTTCGTGCAGAAGCACCTCCCGTAGCCCTCCCGTAGCCCTGCCGCAGCCCTCCCGCAGCACCTGCCGTGGCGCTGCCGCAGGGCGGCGGCCCGCCCCGGCCCCGAAGATCCGGTGCACCCCCCGTACGGTGGTGGGGTGCACCGGTTTCTCCTGACCCCGCGCTGGTGGGGGATCAACGTCTTCGTCGCGCTCGCCGTCCCCCTCTGCCTGTTCATGGGGACCTGGCAGCTCGGCCGCTTCGAGGACCGCGTCGCCACCCACCGGGAGGCGGCGTCCGAGCGGCCCGCAGCCGGGGCGGCAGCGCCGCTGGAGTCACTGCTCCCGGTCGACACGAAAACATCCGGACGCCTCGCCTCCGCCTCCGGCGAGTACGCCGAGCAGCTGCTGGTCCCCGACCGGCAGCTCGACGGCAAGAGCGGCTTCTACGTCCTCACCCTGCTCAGGACCGACTCCGGCAAGGCCGTCCCGGTGGTCCGGGGCTGGCTGCCGGGCGCGGCGGACGCGGCGAGGGCTCCGGCCGCGCCGACCGGGCGGGTCGAGGTCACCGGGGCACTGCAGTCCTCGGAGAACTCCACCACCAAGGGCGTGCACGCCGAGGGCGGCCTGCCGGCCGGACAGCTCGGGGTGATCGGGGCGGCCTCGCTGGTCAACCTCGTGCCGTACGAGCTGTACGACGCCTGGCTGACGGTGCAGACCCCGGCGGACGGGCTGACCCCGGTGCCCGCGCAGGCGCCGAGCAACACCGGGCTCGACCTGAAGGCCTTCCAGAACCTCGGATACACCGGCGAGTGGTTCGTCTTCGCCGCCTTCGTGCTGTTCATGTGGTTCCGGCTCTACCGCCGCGACGTGGAGACCCTGCGCGACGCCGAGGCCGGGCTGCTGCCGGAGCCCGCCGACCGGTCGGCGGAGCCCGCCCCGGACGCTTCTGCTGCGGCTACGGCTTCTGCTGCGGCTACGGCTTCGGCGCGTCCAGCGGAATGACGCCGGTCCGGTAGACCGTCCCCCCGCAGGCCGCGGGGATCGTCGTCTGCGTGGTCGGCGCACCCGGCAGCGCCGTGTTCGGCGTGTGGGTCACCGCCACCCCGGTCTTGTCCGGGGCGGTACCGCCGGTGCCCGGCTCCGGGCCCGTCGCGGCGGGCGCGGCGCCCGACGTGCGCTGCCCGCTGTCCGGGGCGCCGCCCACCGGGGGCTTGGGCCCCGGGTCGGGCGAGGCCGCCGGGCAGGACTGCGCCGAGGGCACCCATGCGAAGCGGACCTCGTACGCCGTGTACGGCTGGAGCAGCAGCAGCGGAGTCTCCGCCGACGGGTCGGGCAGCCCGGCCGCCGGGTCCCCCGCCGTGTGGCCGACCACGGTGACCCCCGAGCCCTGGCCGGGCGCCGAGGCCGTCACCGAGGCCGCGGTCACGCTGTCCGGGCCGATGACGGTGCAGCCGCGTGCCGAGACGTTGGTGACCTTGAAACTGCCGTACACCTTGCCGTCGGCCTCCGGGGCCTTGGCATTGCCCTGCACGCCGAGCTGCTCCGCGCTGCATCCGGGCACGCCGGGTGCCGCCGGCGGGGGCAGCGGGCCGGTACCGGCCGAGGCGCCCACCGAGGCGCCCGCGGTGGCCGGGCCGGCCGTCCCGCCGCCGGTCGGGGATCCGACCTGCTGGTCCGCCTTTACGCCGGCGCCGCCCGGCTCGATGCCCTTGCCTGCGGTCTTCGCCGACTCGGACGGGGCGCCCGCGCCGTTCTGGTGCGGGTCGGAGGTGCTCCCGCCCGCCGTGGCGCCGGGCTCCTCGTCGTGCCCGGCCATGGCGGAGTGGTCGGTGGCGGCGCCCTCGCCCCCGGTGATGTGCAGGTGCAGGGCCGCCGGGATGGCCGTCCCGGCCAGCAGCACGGCCGCCGCAGCCCCGACGAGGGCCTGCCGCTTGCGGGTCCTGCGTACGGGGACGGCGTACCGCAGACGCTCCAGCGCACCCTCGGAGGGCTCCAGGCCCTCGACGGCTCCGCGCAGCAGGCTCCGCAGCGCCCGTTCCTCGCTCGCCCCGCCCGGCGGAGTGTGGTCGTCCATCATGACTGCGCAGCCTCCATCGCCACCCGCAGCGCGGCAATGCCCCGCGATCCGTACGCCTTGACCGAGCCGAGCGAGACGCCGAGCGTCTCGGCGACCTGGGCCTCCGTCATGTCCGCGAAGTACCGCAGCACCAGCACCTCGCGCTGACGCCGCTGGAGTCCGCGCATCGCCTTGATGAGATCGTCCCGCTCCAGCTGGTCGTACGCGCCCTCCTCGGCACTGGCCATGTCCGGCATCGGCTTCGACAGCAGCTTGAGGCCGAGGATGCGGCGACGCAGCGCGGAGCGCGAGAGGTTGACGACGGTCTGGCGCAGATACGCCAGTGTCTTGTCCCGATCGCGAACCCGGTTGCGGGCCGAGTGGACGCGGATGAACGCCTCCTGGACGACGTCCTCGCAGGAGGCGGTGTCGTCGAGGAGCAGCGCGGCCAGGCCGAGCAGCGAGCGGTAGTGGGCCTGGTAGGTCTCGGTGAGGTGGTCGACGGTGGTGCCGGCGACGACGGCCGGCTCCGCAGCGGCGGACTCCTCCTCTCCGCTCCCTGCGGCCTCCGCGCTACCGCGGGGCGCGGGCACGCGGCCGCCCCGGGTCGGTACGGCGGCGGGCGCGGCGACCTGCGTCGCGGACGGCGTCGGGGAGGGCGCGGCGATCGGGGGCGCCGCGGACGGCATGGACGGCGGGACGGGAACGATCACCGGGTGGCCGCCGGGCGCGGGCACACGGGAAGGCCGGCGCGGCGCACTGATTGCGCTGCGCGCCGGTACGACGGCGAAGTCGAGAAGTGCCTCTGCCACGCCAGTTGGACACGCGTCCCCCCACCAGGGTTGTACGCGCGAGGCAGCCTCACCAGCAAAATCCCCATTGCCCTCATGCGTACCCGCTCTTCCTGATTGCCCCGCCCGTCCAGGCGGCAGTCAGGCCATCACCTTGATCAAGGGATCAGCACTGATCCTACAAAGTGAATTACGCGAATTCACCAGCGATCAGTTCCGCGATCTGAGTGGCATTCAGGGCGGCCCCATTGCGGAGATTGTCGGCGCACACGAAGAACTCCAGGGAGCGCGGATCGTCGAGCGAGGCCCGCAGCCGCCCCACCCACGCCGGATCCGTCCCCGCCGCGTCCACCGGAGTCGGGAACTCGCCGGCCGCCGGGTCGTCCACCACGACCACGCCGGGCGCGGCCTCCAGGATCTCCCGGGCGTGCGCGGCGTCCACCTCGGCCTCGAACCGCGCCCGTACGCTCAGCGAATGCCCGGTCAGCACCGGCACCTGTACGCAGGTCACCGCCACCGGGAGCGCGGGCAGGTGCAGGACCCGGCGCGTCTGTGCCCGTACGGCCAGTTCGTGCGAGGACCAGCCGCCGCCCCGCAGCTCACCGGACCACGGGACCACGTTCAGGGCGAGCGGGGCCGCGAAGGGGCCGGCGTCCTCGCCCACGGCACGGCGCACGTCCCCGGTCTGCTCTCCCAGGGAGGTCCCGGCGACCAGCGACAGCTGGCGGCGCAGCGCCTCGGAGCCGGCCCGGCCGGCCGCGCTCGCGGCCTGGTACGAGGACACGGTCAGGTCGGCCAGCGCGTACTCGGCGTGCAGCGCGCCCAGGGCAGCGATCATCGAGGCGGTGACGCAGTCCGGGCTCGCGACGATCCCGCGCGGGCGCATCCGTACGGCCTGGGCGTTCACCTCGGGCACCACCAGCGGCACCTCGGGGTCCTCCCGGAAGGCCGCGGACTGGTCGACGGCCACGGCTCCGCGCGTGACGACGACGGGGGCCCAGCGGGCCGAGACCTCGGCCGGGGTCAGGAACAGCACCACATCGCCCTGCCCGAAGCCGTCGAAGGCGTCCTCGGTGAGGGCGAGCACCTCGCTCTCCTCGCCGCGCACGGCCAGCATGCGGCCGGCCGAGCGCGCGGAGGCGATCAGGCGTATGCCGCCCCAGACGTCCGCCCGCTGGGACAGGATCTGGAGCACCACGGAGCCGACTGCTCCGGTCGCCCCGACCACGGCGAGCGCCGGAGCCGGGGTCGACCGGGTCGCGGTCATCGTCCGGTGCCTCCGTAGACGACCGCCTCGTCGCTGTCGGAGTCGAGGCCGAAGGCCGTGTGCACGGCGCGGACGGCCTCGTTGACGTCGTCCTGGCGGGTCACGACCGAGATGCGGATCTCCGACGTGGAGATCAGCTCGATGTTGACGCCCGCGTCGGACAGCGCCTGGAAGAACGAGGCGGTGACGCCCGGGTTCGTCTTCATGCCCGCGCCGACCAGGGAGATCTTGCCGATCTGGTCGTCGTAGCGCAGCGAATCGAAGCCGATGGCGCCCTTCGCCTTCTTCAGGGCCTCGATGGCCTTGTGGCCCTCGGCCTTGGGGAGGGTGAAGGAGATGTCCGTCAGGCCCGTGGACGCGGCGGACACGTTCTGCACGATCATGTCGATGTTGATCTCGGCGTCAGCGATGGCGCGGAAGATCGCCGCGGCCTCGCCCGGCTTGTCCGGGACGCCGACGACCGTGATCTTGGCTTCGGAGACGTCGTGAGCGACTCCGGAGATGATGGCGTGCTCCACCTGCTCGTCCCCTTGCGGATTCTCGTTGCTGACCCAGGTGCCCCGCAGTCCCGAGAAGGACGAGCGGACGTGGATCGGGATGTTGTATCGGCGTGCGTACTCGACACAGCGGTGCAGCAGCACCTTGGAACCGGAGGCGGCGAGCTCCAGCATGTCCTCGGAGGAGATCCAGTCGATCTTCTTCGCCTTCTTCACGACGCGGGGGTCCGCGGTGAAGACGCCGTCGACGTCGGTGTAGATCTCGCAGACCTCGGCGTCCAGCGCCGCGGCGAGGGCGACGGCGGTCGTGTCCGAACCGCCCCGGCCGAGGGTGGTGATGTCCTTGCTGTCCGCCGACACGCCCTGGAAGCCGGCGACGATGGCGATGTTGCCCTCGTCCAGCGCAGTGCGGATACGGCCCGGCGTGACATCGATGATGCGCGCTTTGTTGTGGACCGAGTCGGTGATGACGCCTGCCTGGCTACCGGTGAACGACTGGGCCTCGTGGCCCAGGTTTTTGATCGCCATGGCCAGCAGGGCCATGGAGATACGCTCTCCGGCGGTCAGCAGCATGTCGAATTCACGCCCGGCAGGCATCGGGGATACCTGCTCGGCGAGATCGATCAGCTCGTCCGTCGTGTCGCCCATCGCGGATACCACGACGACCACCTGGTGGCCGTTCTTCTTGGCATCCACGATCCGCTTGGCGACGCGCTTGATGCCCTCGGCATCGGCTACGGAGGAGCCTCCGTACTTCTGCACGACAAGGCCCACGTGCGCTCCTCGCTCAGTCCGTCTCATTGCTGGTGCAGTGTAACGAGCGGCCGTGATCCGACCGCTTCGTACCACATCATGAGACGAACAGATCAAAGCCCGGGTTCCCCGCTTTCCGGGTTCCCTACTTCCCGCGCGGACCCAGCCGGGCACCGATTTCCTCGGCCATCACCCGTCCGGCCTGCTCGGCGAGGTCGTCCTCGGCCAGGTCCTCATCGGTGTCCAGGCCGTCCAGGGCCTCCAGCGGCTGGTCGAGCCGTACGTGCGCGACCAGCGACTGGAGGGCGCGCAGCGTGGCCGAGGCCGTCTGGCCCCAGTTGGAGAAGTACGAGAACTGCCACCACCACAGCGCCTCGGTCGTCCGGCCCGCCCGGTAGTGCGCCAGGCCGTGCCGCAGGTCCGCCACCACGTCGGCCAGGTCGTCGGAGATCCGGTGCGCGACGGGCACCTTGCGCGGCTCGTAGGGGTCGAAGACCTCGGAGTACACGTCGACCGGGTCCAGCAGGTACGCGAACCGCTCGCGCAGCTCGTCCACGTCCGGCTCCGGGCCGAGGTCGGGCTCGTAGCGCTCGTCGGGCAGGACGTCCTGGTACGCGCCCAGCCGGCCGCCCGCCAGCAGCAGCTGGGACACCTCCAGGAGGAGGAAGGGCACCGCGCTGTCCGGGTCCTCGCCCTTGGCCACCTCGGTGACCGCGACGATGAAGGACTCGATCTGGTCCGCGATCTGGACGGCGAAATCGTCCGGATCCTGCCCCAGGGCGTGCAGCGTTGCGTCAGACATCGAGAAGTCGCCTTCCTTCAAAGGCCCGCCCGAGCGTGACCTCGTCCGCGTACTCCAGATCTCCCCCGACGGGGAGCCCGCTGGCCAGGCGGGTGACCTTCAGGCCCATGGGCTTGATCATGCGGGCGAGGTACGTGGCGGTCGCCTCGCCCTCCAGGTTCGGGTCGGTCGCGAGGATCAGCTCGGTCACCTCGCCGTCCGCGAGGCGCGCCAGCAGCTCGCGGATGCGCAGGTCGTCCGGGCCGACGCCCTCGATCGGGCTGATCGCGCCGCCGAGGACGTGGTACTTCCCCCGGAACTCGCGGGTCCGCTCGATCGCGACCACGTCCTTCGGCTCCTCCACCACACAGATCACGGTGGTGTCGCGGCGCGGGTCGCGGCAGATGGCGCACCGTTCCTCCTGCGCCACGTTCCCGCACACGGCGCAGAACCGGACCTTGTCCTTGACCTCCAGCAGCGCGTGCGCGAGACGCCGGACGTCGGTGGGCTCCGCCTGCAGGATGTGGAAGGCGATCCGCTGCGCGCTCTTGGGCCCGACGCCGGGCAGCCTGCCCAGTTCGTCGATCAGGTCCTGGACCACGCCTTCGTACACGGACTGCCTTCTTTCGGACTTTCGGGATGGGTGGGGGTCGGGAAGGGACTAGAAGGGGAGACCGGGGATGCCGCTGCCGCCGCCCAGGCCCTGGGCCAGCGGGCCCAGCTTCTCCTGCTGCAGCGCCTGGGCGTTCTCGTTGGCCGCCTGGACCGCCGCGACGACCAGGTCTGCGAGGGTCTCAGTGTCTTCGGGGTCCACGGCCTTCGGGTCGATCACCAGCGCACGCAGTTCACCGGAACCGGTGACGGTCGCCTGGACCAGTCCGCCGCCGGCCTGGCCCTGGACCTCGGCACGGGCCAGCTCCTCCTGGGCCGCCGCGAGGTCCTGCTGCATCTTCTGGGCCTGCTGGAGCAGCTGCTGCATGTTGGGCTGGCCACCACCGGGAATCACAGGTCACTCACTCCGTACCATCGGGACGCTTGGTCAATCCGAGCCTACGTGCTCCCCGCGCGGCGCGCCCTACGCCGTGAGGACCAACTCTTTCGAGTGAGAGACAGGGCGTGCGCGTACCTGATGGAGACCTCCTTGCGGGCGGAAAACCGGGGATTCGTCGCCCATCGGCCGCCATTCGAAGGTAGGAAGAGCATGCGCATCATTGCGCACACGCGCACCACCACACGTCAGCGCAGGCAGAGGGAGTGCCGGGTGAGCCAGCCGGAGATGCAGCCCGAGGGGCCACCCCGGGATCCCCGGGAACCCGGGGACTCCCGGGAGGAGGGCAGCGGACCGATGGCGGCGGGCGATCTGACCGGCGGGCCGTTCCCCCTCGGGGACTGGGGCGAGCCGGCCGAGCGGCTGGACGAGCTCTACCGGCGGGTCGAGGCCGATGCGCTGCGCACCGCGGAGTGGTATCTGTCCGACCGGGCGTGGAAGCGCCGGGGCGCGCGGGTCCTGCGGGTCGGCGCGGCGGTGGGGGCGATCGCCGGGGCCTCGATGCCGCTGCTGGAACTCGCCGGATCCGGCCCGGGCGCGCTGCCGTACGGCTACCTGTCCCTGCTGCTGGGCGCCGCCTGCCTGGCCTGCGACCGGTTCTTCGGCCTGACGTCGGGCTGGATGCGGGCCGTGGCGACGGCGCAGGCGGTCCAGCGCCGCCTCCTGACCCTCCAGTTCGACTGGGCCTCGGAGAACGTACGGGAGGTCCTGGGCCCCACCGAGGGCACGGCGAGCGAGGCGGCGGAGCGCTGCCTCAACGTCCTGCGGCGCTTCTCGGAGGACGTGACGGAGCTGGTGCGGTCCGAGACCGCGGAGTGGATGGTGGAGTTCTCCTCGGGCCCGGCGCCGCTGGTCATGCAGTCCCTCGGCGGCCCGTCGTCCCGGGCCGAGGCCGGCCTCCCCCCGGCCCGCTTCCCCCTCCCCCCGGGCACCCGCCCCAACATGCCCCGCCAACGCCCCCCGGAGCAGCCCCGCTGACCCCTGCGGGCCCGTGCCGAGCAGATCCGGCCCCGCCGGCATGTGAGGCGCGGGGTCCGGGGCGGAGTTCCAGGGCCGGGCGAAGCCCGGCCGGCCGGGGCGGCGGACCGGGGCGGCGGACCGGCGGAGACCGGCGGACCCGGGGCGGCGGACCGGGGCGGCGGACCGGCGGACCGGGCGGTGGTCAGCTGAAGATGATCATCGAGCCTTGGCCCAGGCTCCGCGTCGCAGCCGCATGCAGCCCCAGCCACACGTGCCGCTCCCGCGCGAACGGACTCTCGTCATAGGGAATCGGCCCTGCCGGCTCCTCCAGCGACGTCGCCCGCCCCGGCGCCACCGGCGCCACCGGCGGATTCCCCGGGTCGATCCCGATCGCCGGCGCCACCACCGTCAGCTCGCGCAGCAGCCCCTGCGCCGATCCCAGCGGCCCGCCCCCGGCCAACAGCTCCTCGTTGGCCAGCGGAACCGCGAAGTCCACCGGCACGTACGCCCCGGCGTGGTCGTAGTGCCACACCAGATGCGACTGCTGGGCCGTCGACTCGAACATCTCCAGCAGCTGCTCGTAGTCCCCGCCCAGCTCGTCCACCGGTGTCACCGGCAGCCCGCAGATCTGCAGCAGGTACGCCCGCCGCAGAAAGTGCAGGGCGTCGTAGTCGAAGCCCGCGACGGGGGCCACGTCCCCGCTCAGGCCCGGCATGTAGGCGAACACGGGCACGGAAGGCAGCCCCGCCTCGCCCAGCGCCTTGTCGTACGAGGCGATCTCTTCCGCGAAGGGGTTGTCGGGGCTGTGGCACAGCACGTCGACAAGGGGGACCAGCCACAGGTCACAGGCCACGCGGGCTCCGATCAGTCGTTGTCGCCGATTCGGCCAGCGTAGTGCGCCGAACACCCTCCGCGAAGGGCTGCGCAGAACCTGTAGCGGAACCGCCCGCTACGGCTGCCCCGGGCCCACCCTCCAGACCCATACGTCCAGCACCTTCTCCGGCTGCCGGCCGAGCAGCTCGCTGATCATGTCCCGCAGCTCGGTCCCCCGGTCCTGGAACGGCAGCACGACCGCGCCCGCCTTCCAGAACTCCAGGTCCTGCCGGGCCTGCTCCCGCCACTCGGGGGTGATCTCCGGCGGCTGCGCCCCGTAGCGGACGTCCCGGAGGAGGTTCGAGAGGTGCCGCGGCGTGGCCCCGTAGATGCCGATCCGGTCGGGCCCCCACGGGCCGTTGAAGTAGCCGCCGGCCAGCCGGAAGCCGAAGTCCGCCTCGACCTGCCAGTGCAGCGCGTCCGCCTGGCCCGGGTCCGGCAGCGGTACCGGAACAAGTGCCTCGCCGTCCTTGACGTAACCCTTCCACGAGCCCGAGGCGATGAACGCCGGCACCGGCGCCCGCTCCCGCACGGCCAGCGGCAGCGGCAGCACCGGGATCAGCGCGGCCGCCACCCCGAGCAGACCGAGCGTGCGCAGCTCGCGCGTGCGGACCCGTACGATCCGGTCCAGCGCGAGCGCGAGCAGCACGCCCAGCACGGGGGCGCACACCATCGCCACGCGCCCCTCGATCACCGACTCGAACAGCGGCAGCTTGACCATCAGCCGCCAGGGCCCCGGCAGCACGACCTCCGTACGCGGGACGGGCACCCACGGCCCGAGGGACAGCAGCAGCGCCGCGGCGCCGGTGATCGCGAGCACGCGGACGACCGTACGCCGCCACATCCACACGCACACGGCCACACCGAACGCCAGCAGCGGCCACCCGTAGAAGGCGTTCTGCTCGGTGGTGTTCAGCGAGAGCCGGCCCGCCGTCTCGGCGTCGCCGAAGAGGGAGCGGGCGGCGTACTCGACCAGCGCGCGCGGGCTGTTCCCGGCGTTGTCCCCGTGCAGGACCGAGTGGTAGCTCTGCGGGCCGAAGAACTGCCAGTACAGCGGGAAGATCAGCAGCGGCACGCAGACGGCGGCGGCGACCACCATGCCGAGGCCCAGCGGCCGCGCGGCCGCGAGGGCGCGCCGCCGGTCGACCAGCAGATACGCGAGCGAGAAGACCAGCATGCCGAGCGCGGCGATGAGCAGCGGCTCCTCGCCCAGGAAGATCTGGTACGTCGCGAACAGGCCGAGCAGGACACCGTCCCGGACCACGTTCCTGCCGTCGCACAGCCGCAGGGCCCGGTCGATGATCAGCGGGATCATGAAGAGGACGACGAAGTTCGGGTGGCCGTTGGCGTGCGAGACCATCGGCGGCGCGAACGCGGCGAGCGCCCCGCCCGCGGCCGCGGCCCAGCGGCTGTGCACGAAGCGGCGGCGGATCAGCCAGTACCAGGTCCAGGCGCTGGCGGCCATGCCGAGCGTGAGGACCAGCGCGAAGGTGACGGTTTCCCCGAAGAGGAGCGTGACCGGGATGAGCGGGACGGTCAGGCCGAGCATCGTCGCGTTGGCCATCAGGTTCACGCCGTCGGGCATGCCCTGGGCCGTGGTGAACAGCGGATTGCGCAGGTGGGTGATGTTGTCGGTGGCGACGCCGACGAACCACTCCCACTGGTTCTGGTCCTGGAGCGCGTCGTTGAGGTAGCGGCCGTCGAGGTCCGCCCACAGGCCGTGGAAGACGTACGCCGAGAGGGCGAGGAAGACGGCGGCGACGGCGAGGCCGCCGGCGTTCAGCCGGAACAGCTCCACGAGCGCGCGGCGCCGGTCGCCCGCGGTCCGGCGGGGCGGCCGGGCGGCCTGCCGGGCAGTGCGGCGCACCGGTACCTCGGCAACCTGCCAGCCCTGGCGGCGCACCCAGCGCAGCACCTCGGCGTCGATGGCCGGGCCGTCGAGGACGGAGGCACCGAAGGCGGCGCGCGCCCGGTCCCCGTCGAAGAGGGCGAAACCGCAGGTGTCGGAGCGGAAGCCGGGTATCCCGGGGATGCCCAGGGCGCGGACCAGGCGGTTTCCGGACCGGCCGAGGGCGGCGGCCGCGGGCTCGTCCCCCTGGCCGAGGGCCTGCTCCAGCCGGTCCAGCTCGGTCGGAGACGTCCTGAGTCCGGCGTCGGTGAGGAGCACCCGCTCACCGGCGGAGGCCAGCACTCCGGCGCGCAGCGCGGCGCCCCTGCCGCGGTGGTGCCCGGAGCGGATCAGCCGGATCCGGGGCTCGTCGGCGGCCGCGGCCCCGACGACGGCGGCCGTGGCGTCGGCGGAGCCGTCGTCGACGACGACGAGTTCCCAGTCGCCGGGGCCGGTGCCGAGGCGGGCGTCGAGGTGTTCGCGGACGGCGTCGAGCGTCGTGCCGATCCGGTGCTCGTCGTCGTGGGCGGGGATGACGACGGAGAGCTCGACGGCGCCCAGCCAGGCCGGGGCCGCTGCGGTGCCGGCTCCGCTGTCGGTGCCGGTGTCGGCTCCGCTGTCGGCGCCGGCGCTCATGCCGCTCGTGCCGGTCACGCGCCGACCGCCTTCAGGCCCGCGGCCCAGTCCAGACCGTGCTGGTTGTACGCGTGGATGAGGCCGCGTACCTCGTCGGCGTCGGCGCGCGTCACCGCGTCGACCAGTTCGTTGTGGCCGGACCACAGTCCGGTGTGCAGATCCGGCGCCGCCTTCAGGTGCGGTACGGCGAAGACCCAGCACTGCACCCGGATCCGGTGCAGGAATTCCGAGATGTACGTGTTGCCGACCAGCCCGCTCAGCTCCCTCCAGAAGCGCAGGTCGTAGCCGATCAGCACTTCGAGCGAGCCGCTCTGCGCGGCCCGGCACGCCTCCTCGGCACGACGGCGCACCGACACCAGCATTTCGCCGGAGCCGCGCGCGGTGCCGCGCTCGACGAGCTGCCGGAAGACACCGTCCACGATGAGCGTACGGGCCTCGATCATCCCCCGGTAGTCGTCCACGGAGTAGACGCGCACGCGGAAACCCCGGTGCTGGACCGATTCCAGCAACTCCTGGGCCGCGAGGTCGACCAGTGCCTCGCGTACGGGGGTCGCGGAGACCTCGTACTGCTCGGCGATCTGCTTGACCGTGAACTCGGTGCCCGGTGGCAGGCGTCCCGCGAGCACCTCGTCCCGCAGCGCGTCCGCGATCTGCTGGCGAAGTGTGTTGCGGGTGACAGCGCCGCTGCCTGGCATAGGGGTCCGTCTCCTTAAGTGAACTTCGGACACCTTAGGCCAGGCAACGCGGCTGAAACCGATCGAACGGCGACCGTTTCGGGTCAGGCCGTCGTGGTGTGCCGGTCGGCGACCGTCAGCGCCTCGTCCAGCAGGGCCAGGCCCTCCTTGGCCTCCGCCTCCGTGATGGTGCACGGCGGGACGACGTGCGTCCGGTTCATGTTGACGAAGGGCCACAGGCCGGAGGCCTTGCAGGCCGCCGCGAATTCGGCCATCGGCGCGTTGGCGGCACCGGCCGCGTTGTACGGGACGAGCGGCTCGCGCGTCTCCTTGTCCCGTACGAGCTCCAGCGCCCAGAAGGCGCCCAGGCCCCGGACCTCCCCGACCGACGGGTGCCGCTCGGCGATCTCGGCGAGCGCCGGGCCGATCACGTTCTCGCCGAGGTGGGCGGCGTGCTCGACGACGCCCTCCTCCTCCATGGCGTTGATCGTCGCCACGGCGGCGGCGCAGGCCAGGGGGTGGCCGGAGTACGTCAGGCCGCCGGGGTAGGGGCGCGTGGCGAAGGTCTCGGCGATGGCACCGGAGATGGCGACGCCGCCGAGCGGTACGTACCCGCTGTTCACGCCCTTGGCGAAGGTGATCAGGTCGGGGGTGACCCCCCAGTTCTCGGCGGCGAACCACGTGCCGGTCCGCCCGAAGCCGGACATGACCTCGTCGAGGATGAAGACGATGCCGTGGCGGTCGCAGAGCTCCCGTACGCCCGCGAGGTAGCCGGCCGGCGGGGTCATGATCCCGGCGGTGCCGGGCACGCTCTCGAGGATGATCGCGGCGATGGTCGCCGGCCCCTCGAAGGCGATGGTGTCGGCGAGGTGCGCGAGGGCGCGCTCGCACTCCTCGGCCTCGGTGGTGGCGTGGAACGCCGAGCGGTAGAGGAACGGGCCCCAGAAGTGCACGACCCCGGCGGCGGCCGTGTCGGAGGGCCAGCGGCGCGGGTCGCCGGTCAGGTTGATCGCGGCGGCGGTGGCCCCGTGGTACGAGCGGTAGGTCGACAGCACCTTCGGGCGGCCCGTGTGCAGCCGGGCCATCCGCACGGCGTTCTCGACGGCCTCGGCGCCGCCGTTGGTGAAGAAGACCTTGTCCAGGTCGCCCGGGGTCCGCTCGGCGATGAGGCGTGCGGCCTCGGAGCGGACGTCGACGGCGAAGCCGGGCGCGAGGGTGCAGAGCCGGGCGGCCTGCTCCTGGATCGCGGCGACGACCTTGGGGTGCTGGTGGCCGATGTTGGTGTTCACCAGCTGGGAGGAGAAGTCGAGGTAGCGGTTGCCGTCGTAGTCCCAGAAGTACGACCCCTCGGCCCCGGCGACGGCGAGCGGGTCGATCAGGGCCTGGGCGGACCAGGAGTGGAAGACGTGGGCGCGGTCGGCGGCCTTGACGGCCGCGCCGGAGGCGACGTGAGGGGTCATGCGGCCACGCTAAAAGTACGCAGGTGGGGAGGGATATCGGCGGACTGTCTGTGGGTGGGGGCCGGGTCTCGGCAGTCTGTCTGCACGGAATGCGGTGATGGACGGCCCACTGGCGATATGACAGCCTGCTGTCATATCGTGAAGGTGGAGGAGGCGACGAAGATGACCACTCCGACAACCACGACGACTCCGATGACTCCGACGACCCCGGCTACACGCGCCACTCGCGCCACTCCGGCCACTCGGACGGTCCACCTCGCGGTGTACGACACGTACGCGGACTGGGAGACCGGCCACACCACCGCGCACCTGACCCAGCGCGGCCACCGGGTCCGTACGGTCGGCTTCGCCGCCGCAGAGCCGGTCACCACCATGGGCGGCGTCCGCATCCAGCCCGACCTGGCCCTCGCGGACCTCTCCCCCGAGGACTCCTCCCTCCTCATCCTGACCGGCGCCTCGCTCTGGGACTCCGGCGAAGACCTGGCCCCCTTCGCGGCGAAGGCGCGGGAGTTCCTGGCGGCCGGGGTCCCGGTCGCGGCGATCTGCGGGGCCACGGCCGGCCTGGCCCGGGAGGGCCTGCTCGACGCACGCGCCCACACCAGCGCGGCCTCCTTCTGCCTGGCGCAGCAGCCGGGCTACGCGGGCGCCGCGCGGTACGTCGAGGCCGACGCGGTGACGGACGGCGATCTGATCACGGCGGGCCCGACGGAACCGGTGGCGTTCGCCCGGGAGGTCTTCGCCCGGCTGGGCGTCTACGAGCCGGATGTCCTGGACGCCTGGTACCGCCTGTTCCACGACTCGGACGCGAGCGCGTTCCCGGTCCTGATGGCGGCTTCGGAGCGCGGCGATGCCTGAAACCCTGCCGCCGGATCCGTCCGTACGGGCCCGGCAGGACCTGCTGAGCCGCACCGCGCTCGGGGTGTTCGGGCTGAACGGCCGCCTCCTCGCGCTCTCGGAGGAACTGGCCAGGCCGGCCGGGCTGACCGCGGCCTGGTGGCAGGTGCTCGGCGCGGTGCTTCAGGAGCCCCTTCCGGTGGCGGGCATCGCCCGGGTCATGGGCATCACCCGGCAGAGCGTCCAGCGCATCGCGGACCTGCTGGCGGCCGAGGGCCTCGCCGAGTACGTCCCGAACCCGGCCCACCGCCGCGCGAAGCTGCTCCGCCCGACGGAGGAGGGCCGCGCCGCGGTGGCCCGCATCGCCCCGGCCCACGCCGCCCTGGCCGCCCGCCTGGCGGAAGAACTGGGCGAGGCCGCCTTCGCGGAAACGGTCCGGGTCCTGGACCGCCTCACCGCGGCCCTGGACACCCTGATGGCGCCGTCCGCCCCATCCGGCCCCGCCGGCGAGTGAGGCGGCGGCGCACCGGATTGTGTCGAAGTCAATAAGCCTGCAAGCAAAGCTTGTTGCCCCCGACACCTCCACCGCACACTGCCGCACATGGAGCCGTTGACCGTAATAGCCCGACTGTGGGAGCGAATCGACGCCCGCGACTGGCCCGCCGTATCCCGTCTCATCGCCGAAGACGCCGTCATCGAGTGGCCCGTCAGCGGCGAACGCATAGTCGGTCGGGACAACTTCATCGCCGTGAACAGCGACGAGGCCTACACCGACGAGAGATCCGTCCACCTGATCCGCATCCTCGCGGACGGGGACCTCGTCGTCACCGAGGTGGAGATCCCCCAGGAGCACGTCGTCTACCGCGCCGTGTCCTTGTGGACCGTCCGGGACGGAGAGATCGTCGGCGCCCGCGAGTACTGGACCAGCCCCGGCCAGGACCCGGCCCCCAGCTGGCGCGCGGGCCTCGTCGAACCGCTCGTGGAGTCCCTGCCGGCAGACTGAACCGCGTGCTCGCACAACTCCTCGCCCAACTCCTCGCCGTGACCGGCGTCCTGGCCCTGCTCACCCTCGTCCCGGGTCCCGACATGGCCGTCGTGACGAAGCGCGCAGTCTCCCGCGGCCGCGCCGACGGGCTGCGCACCGTCGCCGGGATCACGGCCGGGCTCCTGTTGTGGGGCGCCCTCACCGTCGCCGGGCTCGCCGCGCTGCTCGCCGCCTCGGCCGAGGTGTACCTGGCGGTGAAGCTCGCGGGCGCCGCGTACCTCTGCTTCCTCGGCGTCCAGTCCCTGCGCCGGCCCGGCGCGGAGCCGCCCGCCGTCGGCGGCTCCACGGGCAGCGCCTGGCGGACGGGCCTGGTCGGCAACGCCCTCAACCCCAAGATCGCCGTCTTCTGCACCGGTCTGCTGCCCGCCCTCGCCCCGTCCGGTCTCCGCCCGGCCGCCGGCATGGCCCTGCTCGTGCTGATCCACCTCGTCCTGACGGTGGCCTGGCTCGGCACGTACGTGTACGTCCTCTCGCGCGCCCGGCGCTTCTTCGCCCGGCCGCGGGTCCGCCGCACCCTGGACCGGGCGACGGGCGTGGTCCTGATCGGCTTCGGCATCCGCGTGGCGACGACGCCGTAGTCCTCAGGGCGTACGGGTCGGAGCGCCGGGCTCGGGGAGCCGGAGTCGGGACTCGGGGAGCCGGGCTCGGGGCTCGGGGAGCCAGAGTCGGGGCGCCGGGCTTGGGGCGTCAGCCCTCGCCCAGCCGGTCCAGCTCCTCCCCGATGGCGACGCGCAGTCCGTCGTGCCGGTCCCCCAGCTCGTACCGGCTCCCCCTCCAGTACTCCTCCTGCTCGTACAGCCACACCGGCATCCGGACCATGTCGGCGGGCTCCCAGTCGTAGCGGGGCCAGATGTGGGCGTGGAGGTACGGGTCGGTGTTGCCCAGGATCTCGATGTTGACCCGGCGGAAGGCGGGGTCGAGCCGGCGGCAGGCCCGTTCGACGGCCTCGGCGAGCCGCTCCATGTCGGAGAGGTACGCCGTCCTGCGTGCGCGGGGCAGGTCCGAGAGGCGGGTCACTGACGGGTCGTCGGTCAGCAGGACCGCGTACCCGGGGAGGAACTGCCGGTCCCCGATCACGGCGAATCCCTGGTCGAGGCGGCGCAGGACGGTCGGGTTCTCCCCCCGGTGCGCGCTGCCTATGCGGTCGTTGCGCCAGTTGCCGTGGTGACCGGCGCTGCCGTGCCTGCCGTTGCTGCTGTTGTCTCCCTTGGTCATCCCGGGACCCTAGTCGACCGCCCCGGGAACACCTCCCGGAGGATGACCGCACCCTCTGCCCCGTGGCTCTCAGGTCTCCCCTGTCATACCTGAGAGCCATGCACAAAGGCCCCTCCACAGCGGGACGCCGACGATGCCCCTCAATTCCTAACTTCGAGACCAGAGATGACGCGAGCTCAACCCCTCTGGCCTGGATCGAGCGAAGGAACAGGGACCCGCCATGACCCGCCCCGCAGGACGTACCGAAGGTCGCACCGAGGGCCGCACCGAAGGCCGCCGCGCCGGACGCCCCCGCGGCCGTCTGCGTCGCACCCTGCTGGCCGGCCTCGTGGCCGCGGCCGTCGCGCTCCCCGTGTCCGCCGCCGCCTCCCCCGACGTCCCCGCCCCGGCGCCGGTCGCGTTCGCCGAACACACCGCGCTCCCGGCCCAGTACGCCGCCAACCGGGCCAATCTCGCCGAGGCGGCCCGCATGGCGCAGGACGCCGGCCGCACCGGCCGCGCTGCGAAGCTGCGCGCCATGGAGGCGGACGGGACGGCCCGGTTCCTCGCCTTCGACGGCCGTGGCAAGGGGCGGGCCGTCGAAGTGCTCGGCGATCTGGAGACCGCCGACCGGATCGGTGTCCTGGTGCCCGGTTCCGACACCACGCTGGACACCTACCAGAGATTCCGTGCCGGGGCAGTCGCCCTGCAGCAGCGCCTCCAGGCCGAGCATCCGCGCTCCGCCGTGGTCGCCTGGCTCGGGTACGACACCCCCGGCACGGTCAGCACGACCGTGCTGACCGCGGACCGGGCGGACGCGGCGGCCGCGGAACTGGGCCCCTTCCTCGACCGTTTGGGGCGGGCCGCCGCACCCGACGCCCGGCTCTCCCTGCTGTGCCACTCGTACGGCTCCGTGGTCTGCGCCCGGACCGCCACCGGTCCCGAGGTCGCCGACATGGCCCTGTTCGGCAGTCCGGGAACGGGCGCCGGCTCCGCCGCCGAGCTGCCGACCGGCGCCCGGGTCTGGGCCGGGCGCGGCGGCGCCGACTGGATCGGCCATGTCCCCCATGTCCGCCTGGGCGGGATCGGCTTCGGCACCGACCCCGTCGACCCCGCCTTCGGGGCCCGCCCCTTCGAAGCCGGCCCCGGCGGGCACAGCGACTACCTCAAGCCCGGCACCGCATCCCTCGACAGCCTGACCCGCATCGTCCTCGGCACCGCCCCGACCACCCCGGAGGTCCCCCATGCGTAGGCTCCGCGCCCGCTGGTCCGTCCTCGCGGACCGCATCGACGCCGGCACACCCGCCGACCGGGACCGGACCGTGGACGCGCTGCGGTCCTTCGCCATCCTCGGCGTAGTGCTGGGCCACTGGCTGGTGACCGCCATGACCACCGCCAACGGGGGCCTGAGCACCACCAGTCCGCTGGCCCACCTGCCCTGGCTGACACCGGTGTCCTGGCTGTTCCAGACGCTCGCCGTGTTCTTCCTCGTCGGCGGCCATGTAGCCGCCCGCAGCCAGGCATCGGCCCGGGAGCGCGGGGTCCCGTACGGGGCGTGGGTCGGCCAGCGGCTGTCCCGGCTGTTCGGGCCGGTTGCCGCGGTGCTCGCCCTCTGGGCCGTGACGGCGGGCGGAATGCTGCTCGGCGGGGCCGAGCTGAGCACCGTCCGGACGCTGGTCAAACTCGTCCTCTCCCCTCTCTGGTTCCTCCTCGTCTTCGCCGTGCTCACTGCCGCCACCCCGCTCGTGGCCCGGGTCAACCCGCTGTGGCCGCTGGCCGTGGTGGCGGGCGTGGACGTGTGGCGGTTCGGCCTCGGCGGGCCCGAGTGGATCGGCTGGGTCAATGTGGCCGCCGGCTGGCTCGTCCCCTACACCCTGGGCGCCGCCTGGTCCCGCGGGGCGTTCGCCCGGCGCACCCCGGCCGCGTTGCTGCTGGGGGCGGGTGGGGCCGCCACCGCCGCGCTGGTGCTGTGGGGCGGGTATCCGGCGTCCATGGTCGGTGTCCCCGGGGCCCCGATATCGAACCTGAACCCGCCGACGCTGGCCGCCGTCGCGTTCGGCCTGGCCCAGTGCGGGCTGGCCCTGCTGCTCCGCGGGCCGCTGGAGCGGGCCATGCGGCGGCCCCGGGTCTGGGCGAAGGTGGCGCTGATGAACCTGTCCGCGATGACGATCTTCCTGTGGCACCAGACCGCGATGATGGCCGTCACCGCCCTCGGGCTGCTGGCCCCCGCCGATCTGCCCGGGCTGCACACCGTGCCCGACTCCGCGCAGTGGATAGCCGCCCGGCTGCTGTGGCTGCCGGTGTTCGCCGCCGCGTTGGGCGTCTGCTGGGCCGCGTTCCGCACGCACGAGCAGGCCCGGCGGCCGAAGCGGAGCGCTTCCTCCCGGACGGCCCCGGGCTCCCTCCCGGCGGCCCGCTCCCCGCTCGTACCGGCGCAGGAGATCACCCATGCCTAGGCTGGCGGTGTGAACGAGCAGAGCACGCCCCCGGCCAAGTCCGCAGCCCAGGGCCGGAGTCCGGCCGCGATCCCGGTGCCGGCGCCAGTCCCGCGCCCGGGCCGGGCCTCGGCGCCCCGGAGCGGGGGGCTGCTGGCCCTGGGCCGGGAGCTGCTCACCCTGGAGTGGGATCCGCTGCCGAAGATGTCCCGGCCGCGTCGGCTGAACCGGCTGCCGCACGTCGCGGTCGGCTATGTCGCCGTCTTCTTCTGCTTCCTCACCACGGAACAGATGGGCTCCCACTACCACGTCAGCGGCGGTCAGCCGCTGCTGGCGGCGCTCCTGACCGGCGCCTCGATCCTGTTCGCGATGTTCCGGCCGATGGCCGGCTGGTGGCTCGGCCTGCTGGCCGGCGGCCTGACCGCCTGGCAGATCTATGGCCATGTCGGCGCGGGACAGACCTGGCCGTGGACGGCCGGAGGGCTGATCGCCCTCGCACCGGTGCTGCTGCTGGTCGCCCTGCGCGTGCCGCCGCGGGTGACCATCGCGGCCGTCGGTGTCCCCGTCGTCCTCACCGGGCTGGCCGAGGTCTTCTGGATGCCGGAGCACGCCCAGAGCATCGTCCTCCCGGCACTCCTCCTGTACGGCCTCGTCGGACTGACGGGGTACGCCCTGCGTGCCTCGCGCCTGGCCAGCGGCAAGCTCGTCGAGCAGGAGACGCTCACCGAGGAGGAGCGGGCCCAGCGCACCCTGCTGGAGGAGCGCAACCGCATCGCCCGCGAGCTGCACGACGTCGTCGCCCACCACATGTCGGTGATCTCCATCCAGGCACAGGTCGCCCCGCACCTGGTCGAGAACCCCTCCGAGGAGCTCAAGGAGAACCTGACGGGCATCCGGGAGAACGCGCTGGAGGCCCTGACGGAACTGCGCCGGGTGCTGGGCGTGCTGCGCTCCAAGCAGCCGGACGATCCGGCGAACCCGCACCATCCGCAGCCCACCCTCGCCGAACTGGACGGCCTCGTGGACAACGTGCGCAGCGCCGGGCTCGCCGTCACCACCGAGATCGCGGGCGTCCGGCGGCCGCTCACCCCGGGCGTCGAGCTCACCGCGTACCGGATCGTGCAGGAGGCGCTGAGCAACTGTCTGCGCCATGCGCCCGGTTCGCGGGTGGAGGTCGGCATCGCGTACGGGCCGCGCGAGCTGCACCTGTGCATCGCCAACAGTGCCCCGACCCGGCCGGCCCCGCCCTCGCACGGCGCCGGGCACGGTCTGCTGGGGATGCGGGAGCGGGCGGGCATGCTGGGGGGCGAGCTCGCCGCCGGCCCGCGCCCCGGCGGCGGGTATGAGGTGAGCGCCGTGCTCCCCATGGATCCCGAGACGAAGAAGGACTGAAGAGGCAGCATGAGCACTCCGGCCGACCCGATCAAGGTGATGATCGCCGACGACCAGATGATGGTCCGGCAGGGCTTCACCGTCCTCCTCAACGCCCAGCCCGACATCGAGGTCGTCGGCCAGGCCGTGGACGGCGCCGACGCGGTGGCGAAGGTCGCCGTACTCGGCCCGGACGTGGTCCTGATGGACATCCGCATGCCCGGGATGGGCGGCATCGAGGCCACCTCCGTCATCACCTCCGCCCCGGGCGCCACGGTGAAGGTGCTCGTGCTGACCACCTTCGACCTCGACGAGTACGTGTACGAGGCGCTGCGGGCCGGGGCCTCCGGGTTCCTGCTCAAGGACGCCTCGGCCGACCAGCTCGCGGAAGCGGTCCGGGTGGTGGCGGCCGGCGAGGCGCTGCTCTCGCCGAACATCACCAAGCGGCTGATCACCGAGTTCTCCCGGATGGGGGCGCCGCGGGCGCCCTCGAAGGCCCGGATCGACGAGCTGACGGAGCGGGAGACCGAGGTGCTGTCGCTGATCGCGCAGGGCCTGTCCAACGCGGAGATCGCCGGGCACCTGGTCGTGGCCGAGCAGACCGTGAAGACCCATGTGGGGCGGATCCTGGTGAAGCTGGGCCTGCGGGACCGCACCCAGGCCGCGGTGTTCGCGTACGAGACGGGTCTGGTCCGTCCGACGGGCTACTGAGAGCCCCGGGTAGTACCTGAGAGGGATGCCGGGATATCCCCTTCAGCGGCGACGCGGACGAGGGGACGGCCGACCTACGGTGTGTGTATGACCGAGACGACCTCTGGGGCGACCCCCCGGACACCCGAGTTCCGGATGGCCTCCGGCCTGTTCGAGAGCCTGCGCCGGGATCTGATCACGGACGCCTTCGCGTACCGGCCGCTGCCGCCGATGCACACCGACGGGCCGGTGACGCGGCGGCTCCCGCAGCGGATACGGCTGCAGATGGCCTACCTGCCTCATGCGGTCGTGGGGTTCCTGGCGTTCCTCGTGGCGATGGCCACGTCCACCAGCAGCGGCGAGTTCGTCGCGCCGAGCAGCTCGCTCGTGATGGGGCTGATCGCGGCCACCCCGGTGCTGATGACCCTGGTGCGCCCCGTGGGGGCGTTCTGGGCGGCCGTGGCCGCCATCGGGGTGCTCGCGGTGGTCGGTTCCCAGACCAATGACGTGTGGCCCTGGTCGCCGGGCGCCTTCGCCTCCTACCTCGTCACGGTGACCATCGCCGCGATGCGGATCCGGCCTCGGGCGGCCGGCTGGATGTGGCTGATCACCCTGGGGACCGGGATCACGGTGCCCGTGCTGTTCGACCGGGGGCGGCCGGTCGACGTGATTCCCATGGCCTTCCTCCTGGCGGTCTCCCTGCTGGTGGTCACGGTCCGCAACATACGCAAGGAGGCGGAGCAGGAGGTCACCGCGCAGCAGGAGGTCACGGCCGTCGAGCGGGACCGGCGGACGCTGCTGGAGGAGCGGACGACGATCGCGCGGGAGCTGCACGACGTGGTGGCCCACCACATGTCGGTGGTGGCGATCCAGGCGGAGGCCGCGCCGTACCGGGTGAAGAATCCGCCGCCGGAGCTGGAGGCGGCGTTCGTCACCATCCGGGAGAACGCGGTGGCGGCGCTGACGGAGCTGCGCCGGGTGCTGGGTGTGGTGCGCTCCGCGGACTATGAGGCGCCGGACGCCCCGCAGCCGACGCTGGCCTCGCTGGACGGGCTGCTGGCCAATGTGCGGGAGGCCGGGCTGAGTGCGGAGAAGACGGTCACGGGTGCGGTGCGGGAGCTGCCGCCGGGCGTCGAGCTGTCGGCGTACCGGATCATCCAGGAGGCGCTGAGCAACACCTTGCGCCATGCGCCGGGGGCGACGGCGTCGGTGGAAGTCTCGTATGTGCTGGGCGGGTTGGGCATACGGGTCGTCAATGCGGCGGCGACCGGGGATGTGCGGCCCTCGCCGGGCGCCGGGCACGGGATCACCGGGATGCGGGAGCGGGTGGCCATGCTGGAGGGGGAGATGACGGCCGGGGAGACCGCGGCGGGCGGGTACGAGGTGGCGGTGTTCATACCGGTGCGCGGACGGCAGGACGGGGCGCAGGAGAAGGCGCAGGAGACGGCATGACGATCAGGGTTCTGGTCGTCGACGACCAGATGATGGTCCGGGAGGGCTTCTCCGTCCTGCTGAACGCGATGGACGGCATCGAGGTGGTCGGCGAGGCGGTGGACGGCCGCGAGGCCATCGCCCAGGTGGCGGCGCTGCGGCCGGACGTGGTGCTGATGGACATCCGGATGCCGGTGATGAACGGGCTGGAGGCCACGCGGGAGATCGTGGCCGCCGACACGGACGCGAAGGTGCTGGTCCTGACGACCTTCGACCTCGACGAGTACGTGTACCAGGCCCTGCGGGCCGGGGCCTCCGGGTTCCTGCTCAAGGACGCCTCGGCCCGGCAGCTGGCCGACGGGGTGCGGGTGGTGGCATCCGGTGAGGCGCTGCTGGCGCCCACGGTCACCAAGCGGCTGATCCTGGAGTTCTCGAAGCTCTCGACCCCGCCGAAGCTCGCGGATCCGGCGGGGGTCGGGGAGCTGACGGAGCGGGAGACGGAGGTGCTGGTGCTGATCGCGCAGGGGCTCTCGAACGCGGAGATAGCGGACCGGCTCATCGTCGCGGAGTCCACGATCAAGACGCACGTGAGCCGGATCCTGGTGAAACTGGGCCTGCGCGACCGCACCCAGGCCGCGGTCTTCGCCTACGAGACCCGGCTGGTCACTCCGGCGTAGTCCACGGCCCGCCGGGTATGACGGGACGGCCCTTAGACCGCGAGGAGTTCGAGGACGGCCCGTACGGCGTCGAGGACGGGCTGGCCGATCGCCCCGGCCGTGGCGGCGATGCCCGCGACGGCCATCAGGGCCCGGTGCCGCTCCTCCGGCCGCCCCGCGCCCGGGTCGGCCGAGATGGCCGGAAGGGAGTCGTCGATGGACTGCGCGGTCAGCGGGGACACGTTCTGGCGCAGTTCCCGCAGCAGGGCGGTCAGTTCGCGGACGGCCTCCGCGAGGGCGGGATCGGCCGGCTGGGCAGCGGCGGGCTCCGAGCCGTGGTTGACCATGCCGGTGTTGCGCGTACCGCCGTGCATGTTGACGGTCTTGCCGAAGTAGTAGCTGTCCCCGCTCATGCGGCTGCCATCCCCACGTTGTTCGAGCCTCCGTACATGTTCACGGCGTCGCCGAAGTAGTAGTTGCTCGGGTTGCTGATCGTCAGCCTCTCCACCTGCACGCGGAGTTCCGTATCCGGGTTCTCGATCGCGTGGGCGATCTGGTGGACGAGCCGGTTCAGGTGGCCGGTCTCCCCGGTGACCAGGGCGGTCGACTGTCCGTTCGACTCGACGGCCAGCACGAAGTGGGAGGACGCGGTCAGCACCGACATCATGTCCGCGAAGAAGTAGATCGCGCCGACCGCACCGGCGATCCAGATGAATTGGAGGAAGCCGTCGAAGCTCTCGCTCTCCCGAGTGAGGAAGTTCGCGATGGTGGCGAACAGGGTGAACCCCATCGCCGTCAGGAGCGTGAGCGCCATCCGCTTCAGGAAGGTCAGCACCGCTTCCTTGCGGCGTGGATGGAGGACGAACGTGTACACACGGGCGACGTTCTGGAGCGGATAGACCGCCCCGCCCACCCACAACAGCCGCTTGGTGACGCTCAGATCCAGACTGCCCGGCAGCGCGGACGCGGTGGCCGGGAGCGGACCCGGCGGGTGCTGCGGAGCCGGCGGCTGCGCCGTCGGCGGTGCCGGCGGCCGCTGCCACGGCCGCGGTGGCTGCTGCGGCGTCGGTGACCCTGTCGCGTCCACACTTCCCCCTGAGATGGAACCGCATCAAAACGAAGCCTCATCAGACTCCCGGCGCGCCGCCCCCGCAAGGCGACTTCCGGCCGCGCCCGGCTCGTTCTCCTACAGTGAAGCAATGGGCTTTGATCCGTGGGATGCCGCGTTTGTCGCCGATCCGTACCCCGCCTACCGCGAGCTGCGTGAGCAGGGCCGCGCCCTGTGGTGGGAGGCCACCGGGCAGTGGCTCGTGCCGCACTACGCCGACGTGAGCGCGCTGCTGCGCGACCGCCGGCTGGGCCGGACCTACCTGCACCGCTTCTCGCACGAGGAGTTCGGGCGCGAGGCCCCGCCCCCGGAGCACGAGCCCTTCCACGTCCTCAACGGGAACGGCCTGTTGGACCTGGAGGATCCCGCCCACGCACGCGTGCGGCGGCTGGTGTCCAAGGCGTTCACCCCGCGGACCGTGGAGCAGCTCGCGCCCGCCGTGGAGCGTCTCGCCCGGGAACTGGTGGGGCGGCTCCTCGCCGACGGGGGCGGGGACCTGCTCACCGTCGTCGCCGAGCCCCTGCCCGTGGCGGTGATCGCCGAGCTGCTCGGGGTGCCCGAGGCGGACCGGGCGCTGCTGCGGCCCTGGTCGGCGGACATCTGCGGGATGTTCGAGCTCCGCCCGGACGAGGCGACCGCGCGGCGGGCGGTACGGGCGAGCGTGGAGTTCAGCGCCTATCTGCGCGAGCTGATCGCCGAGCGGCGCAAGGAGCCCGGCGAGGATTTGATCTCCGGCTTGATCGCCGCCCACGATGAGGAGGGCCGGCTCAGCGAGCAGGAGATGATCTCCACCTGCGTGCTCCTGCTGAACGCCGGCCACGAGGCCACCGTGAACACCACCGTCAACGGCTGGTGGACCCTCTTCCGCCACCCCGAGCAGCGCGCCTCGCTCGATTCCGAAAAGTTGTCCACAGCTGTGGATGAACTCATGCGCTACGACACCCCCCTCCAGATGTTCGAGCGCTGGGTGCTGGACGACATCGAGGTCGGCGGCACGGTCATCCCGCGCGGAGCCGAGGTCGCGCTGCTCTTCGGGTCCGCGAACCGGGATCCCGCCCGCTTCGAGAACCCCGACGCCCTGGACCTCGTACGGGCCGACAATCCGCATCTCAGCTTCGGAGCCGGGATCCACTACTGCCTGGGCGCTCCGCTCGCGCGGCGGGAGCTGACCGCCTCGTTCGGGGCCCTGCTGGCAGACGGCGTCCCGCCCCTGAAGCTCGTACGGGAGCCTCGGTGGCGGGACGGGTACGTCATCCGCGGCCTGGACGAACTCCTCGTGGAGTTCTAGGCGAAGGCGAGGTTCTAGGCGGCCAGGTCCCGGCGGCGCAGTGCGGTCAGGCCGGCCGCCAGCAGAGCCGCCGCCAGCGCGGTCAGCACCAGCAGCGGGGCCCAGGCCAGGGTCTGCGCGCCCGGCAGCTTGGGCAGGTGGGCGAAGGGCGAGAGGTTCAGGACGGCTTGCGGGAGGTTCAGCGCCGGGCCGATCCAGCCCAGCACCAGCGCGCCCCCGGCCACCGCCCAGGCGGCCGCCGCGTACCTCGGGGCGGCGCCGTGCAGGAGGGCAGCCAGGGCCCCGATCACCCACACCGCCGGGAGTTGGGCGAGCGTCGCACCCACCACCGCCGCCGTGTCCTCGAGGCCCCGGCCGTGCCCGATGCCCAGGCCGAGCCCCGCCAGCAGCAGGATCAGCGCCGAGCCGCCGAACGCCACGGCCAGGTGGCCGCCGGCCCACCGCAGCCGGCCGACCGCGTTCGCGAGCAGCGGTTCGGCGCGCTGCCCCGACTCCTCGCCGCTCAGCCGCAGCACCGCCGAGACGATGTACAGGGCGGCGACCATGCCGAGCATCCCGGTCATCGTCGCGAGGAAGGCATCGGCGATCCCGCTCTGGCCGCCCATCCGCTCGATGATCTCGCGGGTCCGCTCGTTGTCGCCGACCAACTGCGTGGCCCCGTCGGTCATCCCGCCGAAGACCGCCCCGGCCACCAGGAACCCGAGGCTCCACCCGAGCAGACTCCCCCGCTGGAGCCGCCAGGCCAGCGCCCCCGCGCTGCCGAGCCGGCCCTCCGCCGGGCCCGGCCGGGCCGGCAGGAAGCTCATGCCGAGGTCACGGCGGCCGGCCAGCGCGTACGCCGCCGCCACCTGCACCGCCACGGCCGCCGCGAACAGGCCGAGCACCCACCAGCGTTCGGCCGCGAAGGCCCGTACGTGCTCCAGCCAGCCCAGCGGCGACACCCAGGTCAGCACGCTCGAACCCCCGGCGCTCCCCGCGTCGCCGGCGGCGCGCAGCACGAACGCCGCGCCGATCAGTGCACCCGTGAGCCCCTTCGCGAGCCGCGCGCTCTCGGTGAGCTGCGCGGCGATGGCGGCCAGGGCCGCGAACAGCATCCCGGTGGCACCGATGCCCAGCCCGAGGGCCGGCGCGCCGCCCGCACCGCGCCCGGCGAGTCCGCCCGTCACCAGGAGCGCGGCCGACGCATTGGCCGTCAGGGCCGCCAGCAGCGCGGCCGTCAGCGGCGCCCGGCGCCCCACCATCGCGGCGGAGAGCAGTTCCTGACGGCCCGTCTCCTCCTCCTCGCGGGTGTGCCGGACCACGATGACCAGGCTCATGATCCCGGCGAGCACCCCGGCGAAGACCCCGCCCCGCCATGCGGTCAGGGCGCCGATCGAGTCGCCGAAGACCGGCCCGTACAGGGCGCGCAGCGAGCCGTTGGTGTTCATGGTGCCGAGCAGGCGGGCCCGTTCGGCGGCCGTCCCGTACACCGACTCGAGCGAGGCGGGCAGGCTGAGCACCAGCATCGCCACGACCGTGATCCAGACCGGCATCATCACGCGGTCCCGGCGGAGCGCCAGCCGCAGCAGCGACCCGGTACCGGCCAGTTGGTTCTTCATCGCGACACGCCTGCCTTGACGTCGTCCGAGTAGTGGCGCAGGAAGAGCTCCTCGAGCGTGGGCGGGGTCGAGGTCAGCGAGCGCACACCGGCCTCGGCGAGCGAGCGCAGCACGGCGTCCAGCTTGTCCGTTTCGGCCTGGAGGCGGACCTTCAGCCCCTGCACCTCCACGTCGTACACGCCCGGCAGGTGCGCGATGCCGTTCGGCGGGCCGGCGAGCTCGGCGCTGATCGACGTACGCGTCAGGTGCCGCAGATCGGCCAGCGTGCCCGTCTCCACCGTGCGGCCCTTGCGGATGATGCTGACCCGGTCGCAGAGGGCCTCGACCTCGCTGAGGATGTGCGAGCTGAGCAGGATGGTCCGCCCGGCGGCGCGCGCCTCGGCGACACATCCCTGGAAGACCTCCTCCATCAGCGGGTCCAGCCCGGAGGTGGGCTCGTCGAGGATGAGCAGCTCGGCCTCGGAGGCGAAGGCCGCGACGAGCGCGACCTTCTGCCGGTTGCCCTTGGAGTACGTACGCCCCTTCTTGGTGGGGTCCAGCTCGAACCGCTCGAGGAGCTCGGCGCGCCGGGCCCGGTCCAGGCCTCCGCGGAGCCGCCCGTAGAGGTCGATGACCTCGCCGCCGGACAGGTTGCGCCACAGGGTGACGTCGCCGGGGACGTAGGCGACGCGGCGGTGCAGTTCCACGGCGTCGGCCCAGGGGTCGCCGCCGAGCAGCTCGGCGGTTCCGGAGTCGGCGCGCAGCAGGCCCAGCAGGACCCGGATGGTGGTGGACTTGCCGGCGCCGTTGGGGCCGAGGAAGCCGTGGACCTCGCCGGTGGCGACGCAGAGGTCGAGCCCGTCCAGTGCGCGGGTGCGGCCGAACGCCTTGTGGAGTCCGGCGATGCTGATTGCCTTCGTCATGTTTCTGAACGTACGCTACTTTCACAAAATTATGAAGATAAGAAATCGCGTAAAGTCGGGAGGGTGGCGGACGACATGGATGTGCGAGACGTACGGAGCGAGGAAGCGGTCTCCCGCTTCGTGGAGCGGTTCGCCGCGCAGCTCACCGAGGCGGGAATGCAGCGGATGGCCGCGCGGGTCTTCGCGCAGCTGCTCGCGAGCGACAGCGGGGCGATGACGTCGGCGGAGTTGAGCGAGGCACTGCAGATCAGTCCGGCGGCGGTGTCGGGGGCGGTGGCGTACCTGACGCGGGTGACCATGGTCAGCCGGGAGCGGGAGCCGGGCTCGCGGCGGGACCGGTACGTGCTGCACAACGAGCTCTGGTACGAGACGTTCACCCGCCGGGACCAGGTGCTGACGCTGTTCGAGCAGACCCTGCGCGACGGCGTGGCCGGGCTCGGCGCGGACACCCCGGCGGGGGCGCGGATGGCGGAGACGGCGGCGTTCTTCGAGTTCCTGCAAGGGGAGATGCTCGGAATGATGGACCGCTGGCGGGCCCACCGGGCAACCCTGCCCCTCCCGTAGCCCCGGGCCGGGGCCGCCGCCACCGGCCCCGGGACCCGGCACCTCCCCCGGCCAGGGGATCAGTGGGGGAGCGTCAGCGACCAGGCCGCCGGACGGACGGTCCACGTGCGGCGGCGGACCGGGCCCGCCACCACCGCGTCCGCCCGGTAGCGGAAGTCCGAGCCCGACACGGTCACCGAACCCGCCCGCACCCGGACCACCGGGCCGCCGGCCGCCCGGACCGTCACCTCCGCCAGGCCGTCCTGCCCCGGCACCACCCGGAGGTCCTCCACCGGCCGGTCCACGTCCACCAGGACCTGCCCGTCCGCCTCCACCCGCAGCCGGTGGCCCACCGGGTGGCCCAGCGAAGCCCCCACCGGGACCAGCGTCCGGACCAGCGAGCGGTACGCGCTCCACACCGACGGCCCGGACGGCCTCGGTACCGCCCGGACGGGTGGAATCCGCAGATCGCCGAGCACCACCCCGTCGCTGTCGTCCACCAGCAGGTCGCGCACCCGGACGGACCCGTCCAGCACCGACCGCGCCGCCGCCACCGCGGACAGCGGAACGCCCAGGGACCGGGCCAGCCCCAGCGAGCCCACCTGCCCCACCGGAATCAGCGAAACGGCCCCGTCCCCCAACCCCCGCTCCCGGTGCAGCAGCCCGACGGCCCGTACCAGGGCACGGTCGTCGCCCACGATCACCGGCTGCCGATGACCCCGGCGGGCAAGTGCCCGCGCAAACTCCTCCTGCGAATCCGGGAGGCAGATTTTCGCCGCCGCTCCCGCTGACAGAACATCCTTCGCGATCCGCACGGACTCGCCGTCAAGACGGCGGGCGACCGGGTCGACGAGCATGAGAAGGCCGCCTACCGGCGCGCCCGCATGGCTCATGGTGGGCTCTGGAGCCGACACCTCGGTCCTTCCTCGGGTAGCATCTTTGTGCAAGAGGCCCTTGCGCTATTGCGCCAGGGCCTTCGTCTATTCCGGGGTACCGGTCCGACGGCTCAGCCTGCGGTGTACATCGTCGTACGCCCCCTGACCTTGGACATGCCCCATCCGGAAGAGGTGTACGCCTGTGCCCGCTCTTGTGCTGCTCGGAGCTCAGTGGGGTGACGAGGGCAAGGGAAAGGCCACCGACCTGCTCGGTGGATCCGTTGACTATGTGGTGCGCTACCAGGGCGGCAACAACGCCGGCCACACGGTCGTCGTAGGCGACCAGAAGTACGCGCTGCACCTTCTCCCTTCCGGCATCCTGTCCCCGGGATGCACCCCGGTCATCGGCAACGGCGTCGTCGTCGACCCGGCCGTACTGCTGTCGGAGCTCCGTGGGCTCAACGAGCGCGGAATCGACACCTCCAAGCTGCTCATCAGCGGTAACGCGCACCTCATTACGCCGTACAACGTGACGCTGGACAAGGTCGGCGAGCGTTTTCTCGGCAAGCGCAAGATCGGTACGACCGGCCGCGGCATCGGCCCGACGTACGCGGACAAGATCAACCGCATCGGCATCCGCGTCCAGGACCTGTACGACGAGTCGATCCTCATCCAGAAGGTCGAAGCGGCGCTCGAGGGCAAGAACCAGCTCCTCGCGAAGCTCTACAACCGCCGCGCCATCGAGGCCGCCGCGATCGTGGAGGAGATGCTCCAGTACGCGGAGCAGATCAAGCCGTACGTCGCCGACACCACCCTGATCCTCAACAACGCGCTCGACGAGGACAAGGTCGTGCTGTTCGAGGGCGGCCAGGGCACCCTGCTCGACGTCGACCACGGCACGTACCCCTTCGTCACCTCCTCGAACCCGACCGCCGGCGGCGCCTGCACCGGCACCGGCGTGGGCCCGACGAAGATCAGCCGCGTCATCGGCATCCTGAAGGCCTACACGACCCGCGTCGGCGCCGGCCCGTTCCCGACCGAGCTGTTCGACCAGGACGGCGAGGACCTGCGCCGCATCGGCGGCGAGCGCGGCGTGACCACCGGCCGCGACCGCCGCTGCGGCTGGTTCGACGCGCCGATCGCCCGTTACGCCACCCGCGTGAACGGTCTGACGGACTTCTTCCTCACCAAGCTGGACGTGCTGACCGGCTGGGAGCAGATCCCGGTCTGCGTCGCGTACGAGATCGACGGCAAGCGCGTCGAGGAGCTCCCGTACTCGCAGACGGACTTCCACCACGCGAAGCCGATCTACGAAAACCTCCCCGGCTGGTCCGAGGACATCACCAAGGCCAAGACGTTCGCGGACCTCCCGAAGAACGCCCAGGCGTACGTGAAGGCCCTCGAGGAGATGTCGGGCGCCCCGATCTCCGCGATCGGCGTCGGCCCCGGCCGTACCGAGACGATCGAGATCAACTCGTTCCTCTAGGCGGTGGTGCGAAGGGGCGGTGCGCCGTACGGCGCACCGCCCCTTCGTCGTACCCGCCGGTGGATCAGACCGGCGGCCCGTCGGCTACTTGGACTCGTAGTAGCCGAACAGGTCGGGAGATCGCCATGTGCATGTAGCCGCGGGCCGGAACGGGACCGCCACCTTGATCAGGTTCGAAATCCAGGTCGGGGTACAGAGTGCCGACCCCGGCCGACCTCCAGGGCGGGATTCGCAAAACCGCTGCTCAGGCCGGGTCTTCCCGGTCGAGCCACGACGGGGAGGCCGGCACGTCCGCGTCCCATGCCTTCGGCGGCGCGGCAGGCGGCGCCGGGGGCTTCGGGTTCGCCCGCGCCGTCCAGGGAGCGGGCGCGACCCACGGCTCGGACTCGGACTCGGGACGGCGCTCGGCGGGCGGTTCCGGAGGAGGCGCGCTGTCGTAGAGCTGCTCGGCCACCGAGAACCGGCAGTGGAACTCCTGCCAGGACCCCTCCAGCACCATCAGGAAGCCGTCCCCGGTCCGGTAGACCGCCCGGCGTCGCACCTTGTGCGGATGCATCGGCTCGAACGTCTCGACCCGGCGGCGCAGTTCCGCCAGGGCCTCCTCACGGGTGCCCTCAACGTGCCCCATCATGCCCACCGACCACACCCGGTGCGTCCTGCCCGACCCGAGGTTCTGCTCGACGAGCAGCCCCCACCTGGTCATTCGTCCCCCTCAGCCTCAGCCCTGCCGGTCCTCGATCCGCTCCAGTATCGGCGCCCCGCGGCATTTCAGGGCATGAGCAGCGCGTCGATTCCGTCCTTGATCTGCCCGATCGGCACGTCCCGCGCCGTGAGGTGTTCGAACAGGCTCGGCACGAAGGGGGCGAGCAGCAGATGCGCCAGGACCGCCGCATCGACCTCCGGGCGCGTCTGGCGCACCAGCACGGCGACGTGCGTGTGCATGGTCAGGTACGCACCGCTGGCGTACCGGGCACCCGGCGACGCGGCCTCGGCCGCGGCCATCACGGCGCGCTGCTCGACGAGCCGTTCGGCCAGGGTGTGCAGGAAGGCGCGCAGCCGGACGGCGGGCGGCGCCTCGGGGCCGAGCGGAGCCGGCCCCGTCATGAACGCCTCCTGAAAGCGCCGCTCGTCATCGTCGAGCAGCGCGAACAGCAGGCTGCTCACGTCGCCGAAGCGGCGGTAGACCGTCCCGACCCCCATGCCCGCGGCATGGGCGACGGCGTTCATGGTCACGGTGTCCGGCCCCTGCTCGGCGACCAGCCGCGCCGCCGCGTCCAGGATCTTCCGCCTGTTCCTGGCGGCGTCCGCGCGCTCGGGCGGGGCCTGTCCGGTGACGGGGAGTTCGATGCGGCTCATACCCCGAGGCTACCGGACACTCTTGCAAAGCGGATGACTATCCGATTTACTCTCACCCATCGAACCGGATAGCAATCCGCTTACGCAGGGAGTCCTCACCATGAGTGCCAAGGTCGCGGTCATCTACTACTCGTCCACCGGAAACGTCCACGAGCTCGCCAAGGCCGTGGCAGAGGGCGCCGAGAAGGCGGGCGCCGAGGTCCGCCTGCGCCGGGTGCCCGAGCTCGCCCCCGACGCGGCCATCGACTCCAACCCGGCCTGGCGCCGGCACGTCGAGGACACCAAGGACGTCGAGGTCGCCACGCTGGACGACCTCGCCTGGGCGAACGCGTACGCGATCGGCTCGCCGACCCGGTACGGCAACATCGCGGGCCAGCTGAAGCAGTTCCTCGACACCACCGGCGGCCTCTGGCAGCAGGGCGCCCTCGCCGACAAGCCGGCCACCGGCTTCACCAGCGCCCACAACACGCACGGCGGCAACGAGTCCACGCTGCTCGCCCTCTACAACACCTTCCACCACTGGGGCTCGGTCATCGTCTCGCCCGGCTTCACCAACCCGGTCGTCTTCGGTGCCGGCGGCAACCCGTACGGCACCTCTCACCCGGCCAGCAGCGGCGCCGTCAGCGAGGAGACCCTGATCGCGGCCCGCTACCAGGGCGAGCGCCTCGCCACCTTCGCCACCCGCCTGGCCGGCGCCGACCAGTAGGCCGCCGAGCCGGGGCCCGAGCCGGTGCCGTACGACCGGCGGCCAGGTTGCCCTGACGGGCCCTGGCCGGGCCGTGCGCTCAGCGCGCGGCCCAGCCGGCGAAGTCGGCCCAGGCCGTGGGGGCCACGGTGAAGGTGGAGCCGGTGAGGTGCTTGGAGTCCCGGACGTGGACGGCGTGGGGGCACTGCGCCACCTCGACGCAGTCCCCGCCACCGCCGTCGCTGTAGCTCGACTTGCGCCAGCCGTAGGCCACCTCGACGCAGTCGCCACCACCACCATCGCTGTAACTGGACTTGAACCACTGCAGGGTGTTGGTGCTCATTTCCGTTCTCCTGCCAACCGCTGGATGAGTTCCAGAGATTCATCGGGGCCCAGTGCCTGTGAGCGGATCTTCGCATACCGCTGGGCGAGTCGGGACACCTTTGCCGGGTTGCTGATGAGGATGCCCTCGTCGTTGATTTCCATGTAGACGACGTGATGATGATCCCCGGTCTCCACCACTTTCATCGGGCCGCGCTCCCCGGCATGAGAGCCCTTCAGGCCCCGGTGCTTGGACAGGACCTGCACCGATACGTTGTCGCGTTGTGCATCGTCCGCGAGCGACAAAAGCTGGCCCCGCTGGACGTCCCAACTCCCGAACGGGCGCTCCAGGACCCCTTCTTCGACGATCAGTTCGATCATCGCCATCGGGTCGCGATCGAACAGCGCCTTGCGGGCCATCCGGGCCTCCACGAGCTCCTCCGCCCTCGCGTCCGACACCGGCGGATAGCTGCCCTTGAACACCGCCCGGGCGTACGACTCGGTCTGGAACAGGCCGTCCATCACCACCGTCTGGTACGAGGAGAGCATGAAGGCCGACGCTTCCACCTGCGAGAACTTCCGGAAGCGGACGGGATACTTCTCCATCAGCACGTACTTACGCGCCACCTCGAAGAAGCCGCGCCCCTCGCCGAGGGTCGGCTCCAGACGCTCCAGCATCTGGTCGCTCACCGGCTGCGCGCCCGTCTCCATGGCGCTGATCGCCGAACCCGTGTAGTCGATCATCTTCCCCAGGGCCTCCTGGGTCAGGCCTTTCTCGAGGCGGATGATGCGCGCGATCTCGGCGACGTACTGCGACGTCGGCCGCTCATCGTCCCTGCTTCGGTCCTTTTCCTTGTCCTTGTTGGCGTCTGCCTTCGGCATTGCGAACACCCCCGAAATCAAACGAACTCAAACGGTCTCCACGACATGGCACAGCCACCCCAGACTTCTCACCTATCAAGTCCGAGACGTAGAAAACGGTAGACCTGACCCATCACGCTTGGGCCATGAACACAGAAAGTCACGCGCCCAACTCCCGTACGCCCAGCTGGATTCCGGCCGCCGGTATCGGAATCCGCAAGGCTGGCGTGCTATTTGACGCAGTACGTGTGGACGGTGACATGGGACGCGACCTGGCCGATCTCCTCGGCACGCTCACTGGCGGTGACCCCGGGCCGATCGTCGTCCAGGCCAACGGGCGGCGGCCCGTGTACTTCCTGATCCCGGTCGGGAGCGCCGCGTACCGGGTCTGGCCACCGGGCTTCACGCGGCTCACCTCGGGGCCGCGCCGGACCACGTACATCCCCGTCCCGGCCCTCGACGGCGCCTGGCCGCTGGCCTGGCGGTGTCCGCCGACGCGGGAGGACCGCTTCGTGCACGCCCTGTTGCTGTACCGCGTCGGCCTTGTCTACCAGGCCAGTTGCGAGATCTCCTCGGCCACCACCGCGCAGGCGTCCGCCGCCGGGTCGATCAACGGGAAGTGACCGACGTCGTCCAGCAGGGTCAGCCCCACGGTCTCCCCGGCCTTGGCCGCCGCGGCCACGTACGACTCGGCCACCGACGGCGGGACCACGATGTCCTCGCGGCCGTGGACGACGGTCGTCGCGATCCCGGTCGGCAGCAGGGCCGCCGGGTCCGCGAACGGCAGGCGCTCCGCCCACTGGTCGGCGCCGCCCAGCAGCTGCGCGGACGCGCCTCCGCACACACCCAGCTCCTCCGAGGCCACGAAGTCCGCGATGGGGGCCAGTGCCACCACGCCGCGCAGCAGCGGCGGGGAAGGCAGCCTCCAGGCGGCCGGGGACTCGGGCGGCAGGACGTGCCGGGCTGCCGCCCACAGCGCGAGCTGGCCGCCCGCCGAGTGGCCGGTGATGACCGTACGGCGGGGGTCGGCCTGCGGGAGGTGGGCCGCGGCCAGGTCCGGGAGGGCGTCCATCGCGGCGGCGACGTCGTCGAAGGTCTCCGGCCAGCGGCCGGCCACGTGGCCCTCGGCGTTCTGACGCGGCAGGGAACTGCCGCGCCGGTACTCGACGTTGGCGACGGCGAAACCCCGGCGGGCCAGAAAGTCTGCGAGGGGTGTGATGTGGTGCCGGTCGTACGGGGCCCGCCACGCACCGCCGTGCAGGACCACGACCAGCGGGGCCGCCCCCTCGGCGGTGTCACCGCGCGGGGCGTAGAAGTCGATCACCTGGTCGGGGTGGTCCCCGTACGCGCCGGTCGTGTCCGGGGCGACCGGCGGGTGGGCGAAGGCCGAGGCGGCCTCGGCGGCGTCCCGTTCGGCTGCGGGGTCCGTCATCGGCTCAACCTCTCGGTAACGCGTGGGACTGCTGTTTCGGCAGAGCGGGACCGTATCAGGCCGGAACGGGAGCGTCGGTGGTGGGCGGCCGGGATGTGCGGGGCGGACGGAGCCGAAGCCCCGCCCGCCCGGTTGCCGTGACGTTTCTCCCCTGCATCACCCGAAAATGTGACCCAGTGTCCGGGCGGCACGCTCCGCATCGGCGAAACCGACGTAGAGCGGGGTGAAACCGAAACGCAGGACGTCCGGGGCGCGGAAGTCCCCGATCACGCCACGGGAGATCAGGTCGTCCATGACCTCGCGGGCGTTCTCGGTGCGCAGTGAGACCTGACTGCCGCGCCGGTCGTGCTCGGCCGGGGTGACGGACTCGACCTTCCCGGCCGGGACGTACGCCGCCACGCACTCCAGGAAGAAGTCCGTCAGGGCGAGGGACTTGGCCCGTACGGCTTCCACCGCGACCCCGTCCCAGGCGTCGAGCGCCGCTTCCAGGGCCAGCATGGACAGGATGTCCGGGGTGCCGACCCGGCCGCGTACCGCACCGGCCGCCGGGGTGTAGTCCGGGGTCATCGCGAAGGGGTCCGCGTGGCCGTTCCAGCCGGGGAGCGGGGAGTCGAAGGCGGCCTGGTGACGTGCGGCGACGTAGAGGTACGCCGGGGAACCGGGGCCGCCGTTCAGGTACTTGTACGTACAGCCGACCGCCAGGTCGACGGCGTGATCGTCGAGGTCGACGGGGAGGGCGCCGGCCGAGTGGCAGAGGTCCCAGACGGTGACGGCCCCGGCGGCGCGGGCCGCCGCGGTGAGGGCCGGGAGGTCGTGGAGGCGGCCGGTGCGGTAGTCGACGTGGTTGAGGAGGACGACGGCGGTGTCCTCCCCCATCGCCCCGGCCGCGTGGGACGGGTCGACCGGGACGACGGTGAGACCGGTCATCCGGGCGGCCGACTCGGCGATGTAGCCGTCGGTGGGGAAGGTGGACGCGTCGACCAGCAGCTGCGTGCGGCCGGGGCGGGCCAGGCGGGCGGCGCCGACCAGGGCCTTGAACAGGTTGACGCTGGTGGAGTCGCCGACGACCGTCTGGCCGGGGGCCGCACCGATGAGCGGGGACAGCTTGTCGCCGATCCGCTCGGGGGCGGTCCACCAGGTGCCGGTGCTCCACGACTGGATGAGCTCGGTGCCCCACTCGTGGGTGATGACCTGGGCGATACGCTGCGCGACCCCGGTCGGGAGGGCGCCGAGGGAGTTGCCGTCCAGGTAGACGACGCCGTCGGGGAGGTCGAAGCGCTCGCGGAGCTTGCCGAGCTCGTCGGCGGTGTCCAGTTCCGCGGCGCGGGCGGCCAGGTCCGACGAGCGGGAGCCGCCGGGGGCTCGCTGTGCGGGCGCCTGCTGCGAGAGCGGCGGGCGGGCAGGGCCGGCCGGCGCCTGGTCCGCGGAAGTCGTCGTGGGCTCAGACATGGCTTCGCGCCGTCCACAGCTCGGGGAACACGTTCTTCGTGGCGCGCTTCTCGAGCCAGGTCACTCCGGCCGAGCCGCCCGTGCCGGTCTTGGCGCCCATCGCGCGGCGGGTGGCGACCAGGTGGTCGTTGCGCCAGCGCCAGACGAGCTCCGCGACGTCCGTGAGGACCTCGCCGAGGCGGTGGAGGTCGAGCTGGGCGTCGGGGTCCGCGTACAGGGAGGTCCAGACGGTCTCGACCTCGGGCGAGGGCTCGTACCGCTGGGAGAGATCGCGGTCCAGGACCGTCTGCGGGACCGGCAGGCCGCGGCGGGCCAGCAGGCGCAGGACCTCGTCGTAGAGGCTGGGCTCGTGGAGGGCCTTCTCCAGCTCCGCGTGGACGCGCGGGGCGCCGCGGTGCGGGACGAGCATGGAGGCCGACTTCTCGCCGAGCAGGAACTCCATCCGGCGGTACATCGCCGACTGGAAGCCGGAACCCTCGCCGAGGGCGGCGCGGTAGGCGTTGAACTGGCCCGGGGTGAGCTGGGCGAGCGGGCGCCAGGAGGCGTTGAGGGCCTCCAGTTCGCGGAGGGATCGTTTCAGCGCATCCATCGCGACGGGGATGCGGTCCTCGCGGAGGGCCTTCGCGGCCGTCTCCCATTCGTGGACGATGACCGTGAACCACAGCTCCATGACCTGGGTCGTCACCAGGAAGACCATCTCGCCCGGATCGTCCGAGCGCAGGTGCTGGAGGTGGGTGAGGACGTCCGCCTGGACGTAGTCCTCGTACGGGGTCGTGCCGTCGAAGTCGAGGTTCGGGGTGTCCGAACCGGCTCCGGAGGCATCAAGGGTGTTCGACATCGCTGTCTCCTCGACACGTGCTTCCGGGTAGCGGTCCGCTCCTTCCGATGGGTGAAGTGGAGCCCCGGTCCCCTGCCCGCATCATAGGACCGGTTGCCGGGCGCTCTCCAGCGAGGTGTGACCGGGGTCACAGTCACTTTTAGGACACTATGGCCGGTCGGGGCCTCCGGCGCGAGGCCCCGACCCCGTACGTGTGCGCGTCCGGGGGCCGTACGGCTTCCGTACGACCCCCGGTACGGACCCCGGTACGGACGCCGTACGGCTCAGGCGCCGAGGGCGTCCGCCGCCGTCTCGGACGAGTCGCGCAGGAAGGTCGAGCAGCGCTCGAACTCCTCCTTCTCGCCGATCGCCCCGGCCGCGCGGGACAGGGCGTACAGGGCGCGCAGGAAGCCGCGGTTCGGCTCGTGCTCCCACGGCACCGGGCCGTGGCCCTTCCAGCCGGCGCGGCGCAGGGCGTCGAGGCCGCGGTGGTAGCCCGTACGGGCGTACGCGTACGACTCGACGGTGCGGCCGGCGGCGAACGCCTCGTCGGCGAGGGTCGCCCAGGCGAGGGAGGAGGTCGGGTGCGCGGCGGCCACCTCGACGGCGGGGGTGCCCGCGGCGAGGGCCTCGCGGCCCGGCTCGTCGGGGAGGTGGGTGGGGGCGGGGCCCCCGAGCAGGTTCTGGTGAATCGACATGGACCAAGTCTGGGGTATCGGGCCCCTCCGCGGTGCGGTGGCGCCGCGTACGGGCGGTGGTCCGACCACCGCGGCGGATCCCGCGGGTGGGGGGTGGTGGGCGCCCCACCGCCAGGCGGCCCAGCCGTGTGCCCGGCACACCTCCCCGGGGAGGGGGGCTCGGGCGGACGGTAGGAGGGCCATCGACGAAGGGGGAGTCGTGAACACCACCATCAGCAGCGCGAGCAGCAGTACGTACCAGGGTGTCCGGGCGGCACGACGGGAGCTCGCCGACGAGGCCGTCGAGGAGCTGTGCGCGGCGGTGTTCACGTCCCTGCGGCGCAGGGACCAGCGGGAGCGGGGGCGCCAGTACGTACGCGGGCTGCTCGCGGCGGAGGGCCGCAAGTCGATCCGCAACATCGCGCAGCAGCTGCGGGCGGGCACGGGCACCGCGGCGGCGGAGCAGAGCCTGCACCACTTCATCGCGGCGTCGACGTGGGACTGGCAGCCGATCCGCGCCGCGCTGGCGCAGTACCTGGGGCAGTCGGCTCCGCTCAACGTGTGGGTCGCGCAGCCGATGGCGATCCCGAAGGGCGGGGAGCACTCGGTGGGGGCGGGGCACCGCTTCGACCCGCACCAGGGGCATATGTTCCGCGGGCAGCAGGCGTTCGGGATGTGGTTCACGTCGCCGGGGATGGTCACGCCGGTGGGGTGGCGGCTGTTCCTCGGCGAGGAGCCGGAGGCTTCGGACGTGTCGTCGCACGCGGTGCACGCGCCGTCCGAGCAGCCCGGACATTCAGCGCAGTCCGAACAGTCCGAGTCGTACGAGGGCTACGAGGAGTGCGCGGTGACGGGTGTGCTGGACACCCTGCGGGAGTCGGGCCTGGCGGCGCGGCCGGTGGTGCTGGACATCCGGGACATCGCGACGCGGGCCACGCTGAACCGGTTCGCGGAGGCGCGGGTGCCGGTGGTGGGGCGGATCAGCCCCGAGGCACGGCTGCTGGTGACGGACCCGCGGCTGCCGGGCTTCGGCGCGGGGACGCTGGCCGCGCGGGACATCCTGCAGAACGTCAGGGGGCTGCGGATGCCGGTGGAGTGGCCCGACCCGGATGCGTCGGGGGTGCGGCGGACGTCGCTGGTGGCGGCGGTCAGGGTGATGGTGCCGGATCCGGCACCGGGGCGGCGGCGCGAGGTGCTGCTGTTCGGGGAGTGGGAGTCGGCCCGCCGGCTGCCGACGCAGTTGTGGGTGACGGACATGCTGCGGACGGAGCCCGGTGTGCTGGTGCGGATGACGAAGACGGCGCACACGGTGTCGGCGACGGCCGGCCGCAGCGTGCAGGAGGTCGGCCTCCGGGACTTCTCCGGCCGCTCCCTGCCGGGCTGGCACCGACACGTGACCCTCGCGTCAGTGGCCCACGCGGCCCGCTGCCTGGCGCCGGTTGCGCCCCCGGTTCCCGTGCGGCACGGCACGGTCCGCCGCCCTCGCCCCCACCCGGCTCTGGCCGCCCGCTGACACAGCGTCCCTGCGGCCCCGAGCTCACCCGCTCACCCGCTCACTCGCTCCCGCCGCCCTCCCCACGGGGCGGCGGGAGCCGGATTCACCTGTTGTGGCGGGGCTGGTGGTGCCCTGTGCTGGAGCTGGGGCTGGGCTGCTGGCTCGTCGGAGACTGGACGACCTTGCAGTTCACGAAGGTGAAGTTCTGGCTGTCCTTGACAGCGAGAACGGTGTAGTTGACGTTCTTCTGGAAGCGCTTCAGCAGGAAGTTGCCATTCGCGTCCACGTTCAAGGGCTCGGTGGACTCGCCGTCGTTGAGGTTGCGAGGTGCCGTGAAGCCCTCGCCGGAGATGGTGACGGACGTCCCGTCCGCGGAGGGCGTGACCGTGCAGCTTGCAGCGGGTAGAGCAGGTACCGCACCGGCGGCGGGCGCGAGGGCGATCGCGCCGGACAGTGCGAGTGAGGACGCGAACAGGGAAGCCACGGCGCGTCGGATGTGCAGGTGCATGATGGTGCTCCCATCAGGGAGAAGCCGGGAAAGCGGGTCGCAGAAGTGCCGGCAATCATCGCCACAGCTGTGATCTGGAGGCCGGAAGGCGACCGCTCTCCCATCCTCGCTCGACCTCTCCGGGATGTCGACCGGAGGTCGAGGCCGGCCACGCAGCCGCGTGCCGACGCCGAAGGGCCCGGCCGCATCGTCGCAAGACGGTGAGGCCGGGCCCTTCGGTCGTCGCTACTGCTTACTGCCTACTTCAGCTTCGTGCCCGTCGAGCGCAGGTTCGCGCACGCCTCGGTGACACGCTGGGCCATGCTCGCCTCGGCGAGCTTGCCCCAGGTGCGCGGGTCGTAGGTGGACTTCTTGCCGACCTCGCCGTCGACCTTCAGGACACCGTCGTAGTTGCGGAACATGTGGTCCGCGATCGGGCGGGTGAAGGCGTACTGGGTGTCGGTGTCGAGGTTCATCTTCACGACGCCGTTCTCCAGCGCGGTGGCGATCTCCTGCTCGGAGGAGCCGGAGCCGCCGTGGAAGACGAAGTCGAACGGGCTGTTCTTGCCGTACTTCTCGCCGACACCCTGCTGCAGGTCCTTCAGCAGCTCGGGGCGCAGGACGACGTTGCCCGGCTTGTAGACGCCGTGCACGTTGCCGAAGGAGGCGGCGAGCAGGTAGCGGCCCTTCTCGCCCAGGCCCAGGGCCTCGGCGGTGCGGATCGCGTCGTCGACGGTGGTGTACAGCTCGTCGTTGATCTCGTGGGTGACGCCGTCCTCCTCGCCACCGGTCGGGGTGATCTCGACCTCGAGGATGATCTTCGCGGCGGCGGCCTTGGCGAGCAGCTCCTGGCCGATGGCCAGGTTGTCGGCCAGGGTCTCGGCGGAGCCGTCCCACATGTGCGACTGGAAGAGCGGGTTCAGGCCCTTGGCCACGCGCTCGGCGGAGATGTCGAGCAGCGGGCGGACGTAGCCGTCCAGCTTGTCCTTGGGGCAGTGGTCCGTGTGCAGCGCGACGGTGACGTCGTACTTCGCCGCCACGATGTGCGCGAACTCGGCCAGGGCGACCGCGCCCGTGACCATGTCCTTCTTGTACTGGCCACCCAGGAACTCCGCACCACCCGTGGAGATCTGGATGATGCCGTCGCTCTCGGCCTCCGCGAAGCCGCGCAGTGCAGCGTGCAGGGTCTGCGTCGAGGTCACGTTGATCGCCGGGTAGGCAAACTTGCCTGCCTTCGCCCGGTCGAGCATCTCGTTGTAGACCTCGGGGGTTGCGATGGGCATCTGTCCGCTCCTTGGATGTGCGGGGAGTGTGCGATTGCTGGCCCTGACCTGGGGGCGACGTAACCGTCGGGCTCATCTTTCCAGACTCCGCGCGACACTCCACCCGTGCCAGGTGATCCGTTTCACGTGAAACACTCCGCCCGGCCGGGAAAGAGCAGGTCAGGACCGGTCCCCGGAGCCCCGGGGACCGGAGTCACCAGTTCTCAGGGGGGCCAGAATGCGAGATCAGGCCAGGTCGAGGTCGGCGAGACGGTAGCCGGTGAGGTAGGGCAGGCCCGCCTCGGCGATGGCGTCCGCGGCCCCGCGGTCCACGATCGTGGCGACGGCGACGACCTCGCCGCCGGCCTCGCGGACGGCCTCGACGGCGGTCAGCGGGGACCCGCCGGTGGTCGAGGTGTCCTCGACGACCAGGCAGCGCTTGCCCTTCACGTCGGTGCCCTCGATACGGCGCTGCATGCCGTGGGCCTTCTGCGCCTTGCGGACGACGAAGGCGTCGAGGCGTGCGCCGCGCGCGGCGGACGCGTGGAGCATCGAGGTCGCGACCGGGTCGGCGCCCAGGGTCAGACCGCCGACGCAGTCGAAGTCCAGGTCGGCGGTGAGGTCGAGCATGACCTGGCCGACCATCGGGGCGGCCTCGCCGTCCAGGGTGATCCGGCGGAGGTCGATGTAGTAGTCGGCCTCCTTGCCGGAGGAGAGGGTCACCTTGCCGTGCACGACGGCCTTGTCCTTGATCTGCTGCAGAAGCGCATCGCGTGTGCCTGACGGCGTTACTTCGTTGACGTCACTCATGACCCCGAGCTTAATTGCGCCGAGCCGACACTAGGACAGCCGCCGCCAGGTCCACGTCGTGGAGATCTCCAGCGGGTCCACGGGGCTGACCAGGCGCGGCAGGGTGTTCAGCCCGTTCGGCGGGCCGGACTGCGGCTCCACGCAGACGGCCTCGGGCTGCTCGTCGTACACGACCACCCATTCGGCCCGACTGGTGATCTTCAGTTCGAGCGCGCCGGGCCAGGTGAGGGTGGCCTCGACGCCGTCCGGCACGCCGAAGCAGTCGTCCCAGGGGCCGGGCAGCGGCTCGATGCGCCGGCCCGTGGGGAGGTGGTCGGCGCCGCGCTCCTCCTGCCAGGCGGGTGCGAAGTCGAGGCGTACGTCCTCGCCGCCGGTGCCGAGGTTGCGGTGGAACCAGGGGTGCCACCCGGCCTGGGCCGGGAAGGAGTCCCCGTACGTCTCCACGCCCATGGTGAGGGTCAGCGAGTCCGGGCCGAGCTCGACGATCTGGGTGACCCGGCCCGCGTGCGGCCAGGGCTCGACGAGGTCGTACGTGAACGCAGCCTCGGTGCCGGTGACGCGGGCGGGGCGCCAGGGTGCGTCGCGGCCGAAGCCGTGCATGGCGTGAGGCGGCTGGTTGATCGGCAGCCGGCGGACGACGGCCCCGTCCCGGAACTGTCCGTTCGCCGTGCGCCCGCACCACGGGACCATGGGGAAGCATCCGTAAGGGCGGCCTTGGCGCAGCAGCTCCGTGCCGTCGATGCGCAGGCTGCTGATCCGGCAGCCGTTCTCCTGGTCGACGGTCACCTCGGCGCCGCCTGCGCTCAGTTGCGTACTCATGCGGCCGACTCTAACGAGCCGGCTCCGACGAGGGTCAGCGGCGGCGGCGCAGGGCCCGGCCGACCACGACCGCCGAGGCCAGGGCCAGGGCGGCGGCCGGGGCGATCCAGCGCAGGTTCGCGCCGGCGCTGGAGGTCGCGGGGGCCGGGACCGGGGCGTAGCGGCCGCGCGGGGGTGCGTGGTCCACTTCCTCGGCGCTGCGGCCGATCATGGTGCGGCGGGCGTGGGCGGCCTCGGCGGGGGGCTGCGCGGCCGCGCCGAACTCGTCGGTCTCCCCGATGTCGCCGCTCTCCCCGCTCTCCCCGATCTGGCCGAAGTCGGGAAGGCCCTCGAAGTCGCCGTCCATGAAGGGGTCCAGGGACGGGCGCGGTACATCGGTGTCGAAGACGGAGGCCGTGACCCCCGTGACGCCGTCGTCCTCCCCGTCCTCCGCGCCGGGCGCGTCGCCCTCCGCCTCCTCGGCCTCGGCGACGACGTCGGTCACCGGCTCCCCCGCTCCGGCCAGTGCCGCGAGCTGCTCGGCGGCCCGGTCCAGGAGCCGCCGGACGGCGGTCGCGGTGGCTTCCTGCGGGAAGGCGGCGGCCCGCCCGTCGGCGGCGGCCTCGGCGGTGAACCCCAGCCGGGTCCCGTCGGCCACCGGGGTCAGCAGCAGCCCGAGCGACAGCTTGACGGTGCCGTTGCCGCGGATCTCCGTGCCCTCACCGGCCACGGCGAAGAGGAACGGATCCCGTTCGGTGACGGCCAGGGCCCCGCGGTAGGTGACGGTGTTCCCGCCGACCCGCAGTCTGAGGCGGCCCGACACGGGCCCGGACGCGGCGTCGGCGTCCTGCTGGAGTCCGGGTACGCAGCGGGCCACCCGGGCGGGGTCGCGCAGCACGGCGCGGAGGTCGTCTGCCGGTACCGGAACGAACACCTGATGCTCCATGTGGTCGAGCCTACCGACGCGAGACCCTCCCGCACCCGGTCCGGCACTTACGAATACCGCGGGTGCGGGAGCGTCGACGGCGGCAGGCCCGCCACCCGGGTGCGCTCCGCGTCGCGGGCGGCGTCCCGCAGGGACTGTGTGGACAAGGAGCGCAGCCCCGGCGTGTCGCGGTCCACGCGCAGCTCGGGGACCTGGTCCCGGCCGGCCAGTACGAAGCCCCAGTCCTGCGGCGGCGCGGCGCTCGTGCCGGGGCTGCGGTCGGGGCCGGCGGCGAAGCCGGAGAGCCGGCCGCCCGCGCTGTAGGGCGCGGTGCGCAGGCCGGCCGCGCGCAGCGTGGCCTCGACCGTCCAGTACGTGCGCGGGCGTGTGGCCAGCGGTCCTGCGTGCACGGCGAGCCGCCCGCCGGGGCGCAGGGCCCGGGCGGCGAGCCCGTAGAACTCCTGCGAGTACAGCTTCGTGCTGGGCGTGATGCCCGGGTCGGGCAGGTCGGAGACGATGACGTCGTACCGGTCACGGGCAGCCGGACCCCGCAGCCAGCGGAACGCGTCCTGCGTGACGACCGCGAGGCGCGGATCCTCGTACACCCGGCCGTTGAGCGCGGACAGCATCGGATCGGTGCGGGCGAGCCGGACCACGCCGGGGTCGAGCTCGACGATGGTGACGGAGGCGACGTCCCGGTAGCGCAGCACCTCGCGCGCGGCGAGCCCGTCGCCGCCGCCCAGGACCAGGACCCGGGTGTGCGGGCCGGTCATCGCGGGGTGCACGAGGGCCTCGTGGTAGCGGTACTCGTCGTAGCCGCTGACCCGCAGCCGGCCGTCGAGGAACAGGTCGAGGGAGCGGGGGGAGCCGGTGGCGGGGCCGGTCAGCACGAGTTCCTGGACGCCTGTCTGCTGCGCGACCCGGACCTCGCCGCCGTAGACGGCGCGCCGGGCGACCCGCTCGAAGTCGTCGGCGAGGACGGTCGCGCAGGCGAGGACGGCCAGCACGGTGACGTTCGCGACGATCAGCAGCCAGCGGGAGCGCCTGCTCAGGTCCCGGCGGAACAGCCACAGGACGAGGCCCGCGCCGACGACCGCGTTGACGGTGCCGGTCAGCATGGCGCCGGTGAGCTGGCCGAGCACCGGCAGCAGCAGGAACGGAAAGGCCAGCCCGCCGACCAGGGCGCCCACGTAGTCGGCGGCGAACAGGTCGGCGACGGCGCCGCCCGCGTCCTGCCTGCGGATCCGCTGGATGAGGACCATGAGCAGCGGGATCTCGGCGCCGATGAGCACGCCGATCGCGAAGGAGAAGGCCACGAGTGCGGGCCGGGACTCGCCCAGCCAGGCGAAGCTCGCGTACAGCGCTATCGCCGAGAGCCCGCCGAGCAGGGCGAGGCCCGCCTCGATGACGCCGAACCCGACGGCGGGCCGCCTGCGCAGCCACTTGGCCAGCAGGGAGCCGACCCCCATCGCGAAGACCATGACGGACAGCACGACGGACGCCTGGGTCACGGAATCGCCGATGAGGTAGGAGCCGAGGGCGAGCAGCTCCAGCTCGTACACGAGCCCGCAGGCGGCGCAGACGAACACGGTGGCCAGGACGAGGAGTCGGCCGGTCCGGGGCCGTACGGGCAGGGCGGCCGGGAGGGTCGCCACGCCCCGCGGCGGCGGAGCCGGGAGCACCCGGCGCGGGACGGAACGGTCGATCATGAAGCGAACGGTACGTCACCACCCACCCACATCCCGTCACCCACATGGGTGCAAGTGACGTACTGTTTCAGCCGGTTGGCGTAACCGCACGGGGGGCGCCCGCGGCGCCTGCGCCCCGGAACGCCCAGCCCAGTCCCGCACTACCGTGCGGCGGACTCCAGGGCCCCGGCGGGCGCGCCCGTGCGCACAGCGACCCTCGTACGAGTGGCCACCAACTGGCCTTCCTGCGGGTACGCGTGCCAGGTCCGCCAGCGCACCTGTCCCTCGTGGCGCTGCGCGAGCATGGCGGTGAAGGCGTGCGGGCTGCCGGGGAAAGTTCCGGCCAATCCGTTCGGGTGATCCGCGACCAGCGCGAGCAGCTCCTGCGCACGCCCCGCGAAGGAGCCCTGCGACAGGGTCTCGACCCGTGCGGCGAACTCGTACTCCCAGTCGCCCATCCGCTTGGCCACACCGAGCGGCAGCGGCGTACTGCTGCCGGGCATGCAGGCGACCGTCTCCGAACAGTGCACCGCGCCCTCCTCCAGGAGCACTTGGTGCGAGGCTCCGAGCAGGCGCAACTCCACCTTCGCGCCCACCAGTTCGAGGTTCAGTACGGCCAGGGCGGGCAGCCGGTCCCGACCCAGGGCCCAGGCGAGATCGGCGGCACGCGTGTCGGTGTAGGTGGTCTGGAGGGTCGTGAGCATGAGTCGGCTCCGCAAACGCGCGAGGGAGATGGGCCGGGGCCCGCCAGCGGTGGTCAACGGGTGGGGGGCACCGGCACGGGTCCACAGGAAGTCCAGGGAGGTCCGAGGACTGGTCTACTCAACCGAGGGAATCATGAAAGGCACGGCACTCACAGCGTTTTTACCCAACTTGATTGGGTTTACATCCCCCCGGGGGCTACACAGTTCACGTGTTCAACCTCGCGCGTCCCGCGCGTCACCCCACGGCCGATCCGGGAGCCCGAACATGGGCGCGCCCGACGGCAGTTAACGCCGCCGGGCGGCCCGACGTACGCGGCGCCAGCTGCCCCGTGTCAGCTGGAACCGCATCCTCCGCCGCCGCAGGACGACGATCCGCCGCAGGACGAAGAGGAACCGCAGGAGGAGCCGCTCGAGCACGAGCCGGAAGAACCGCCGCCGTCCCCCGCCCACCACGACGAGCCGGAGCCGGAGCTCGAGCCGGAGCCGGATCCGGTCCAGCTGCGGAACACCTTCTTCACCAGGACCACGAAGCCTGCGATGACCAGCCCCACGAACAACAGACCAAAGAAGGACATGGCCCTCAACCCCCGTTCATCGCCCCGGGTCCCCCGAGGAGCGGACTGTTCCCGTTCACGGGCCGAGGCCCGCGTGAAGGGGGGATGCCCGCAGGCCACCCGGGCCAAAGCACACTTGAGCAAGTCCAGAGGTTCCCCGCAGGATGGCGCCCATGAGCGCACCCGTGGGCGGCAGCCGCCCCCTCCTGAACCGCCGCCTGGCGTCCTTCGGCACGACGATCTTCGCGGAGATGTCGGCCCTGGCCGCCCGCACCGGGTCGATCAACCTGGGCCAGGGCTTCCCCGACACGGACGGCCCCGCCGAGATCGCCGAGGCCGCCTCCCGGGCCGTGCTCGGCGGCCTGGGCAACCAGTACCCGCCGGGCCCCGGCATCCCGGAGCTGCGCACCGCGATCGCGCAGCACCAGCAGCGGTTCTACGGCCTGGCCTACGACCCGGACACGGAGGTCCTGGTCACCGCGGGCGCGACGGAGGCCATCGCCGCCTCGCTGCTCGCCCTGCTCGAACCGGGCGACGAGGTCATCGCCCTGGAGCCGTACTACGACTCGTACGCGGCCTGCATCGCGATGGCCGGCGCCACCCGCGTCCCGGTCACCCTGCGCCCGCACGCCTGGGGGTCCCCCCCGGCGGTAGCCGAGGGGGCGTTCACCCTCGACCTCGACGAACTGCGGGCGGCGGTCACCCCGCGCACCCGGCTGCTCCTGCTGAACACCCCGCACAACCCGACGGGCACGGTCCTGACCCCGGCCGAGCTGGCGGCGATCGCGGAACTCGCGGTGGAGCGCGACCTCCTGGTGATCACCGACGAGGTCTACGAACACCTGGTCTTCGAGGGTGCCCACGTCCCGCTGGCCTCGCTGCCCGGCATGGGCGAGCGCACGGTCACCATCTCCTCGGCGGGCAAGACGTTCTCCTTCACCGGCTGGAAGGTCGGCTGGATCACCGCCCCGCCGGAGCTCGTCTCGGCGGTCCGCTCGGCGAAGCAGTTCCTGACGTACGTCTCCTCGGGCCCGTTCCAGTACGCCATCGCGGAGGCCCTGTACCTCCCCGACAGCTACTACGACGGCTTCCGCGCCGACCTCGCCGCCAAGCGCGACATCCTCGCCGACGGCCTCACGGCGGCCGGCTTCGAGGTCTTCCGCCCGCAGGGCACGTACTTCATCACCACGGACATCACCCCGCTCGGCGAAAAGGACGGCCTCGCCTTCTGCCGCGCCCTCCCGGAGCGCTGCGGCGTGGTCGCCATCCCGAACCAGGTCTTCTACGACGACCGCTCCGCCGGCGCCACCCAGGTCCGCTGGGCCTTCTGCAAGAAGACGGAGGTCCTCGAAGAGGCCGCCGCCCGGCTGGGGCGGCTCTGAGCACGGGCTCATCGCGGCGACGCCGGGCGGGAGGACTGATTTCACCGGACATTCCGGGGGCATTCACGCCCGCAGGAAGCCGGTGAGCTTTAGGGTGCCCGAGGCTCTCCTCGTCGGGATGGGCGTACGCGCAGCGCGGGAAAGACGGGGTTCATGACGGCGACGGGCAGTGTGTCGGTTTCCGTTCGGCCGCAACGGCTCCAGGCCGGCAGGGTGCCCGCGGCCCTCGTCGCGCTCGGGGTGTTCGCCGCCGTCCGGGCCGGCGGGGCGGTGGTGCTCGCCGTCGGGGCGTGGTGGGCCGGCCGGAGCCCCGTCCGCGTGCTCGGGCACTCCTGGGACTCCGTCTGGTACCTCGGCATCGCCGTGCACGGCTACGGCCGCACCCAGATGTGGGCCGACTCCGGGCTGGTGCAGAGCGACTACGCCTTCTTCCCGCTCTACCCGCTGCTCGTACGGCTGGCCGGAGCCACCCCCTGGGCCGGGCTGCTCGTGGCCTGGACCGCCGCCGCCGTGGCCGCCGCCGGGGTGTACCGGGTCGGGGAGCTGGTGCTCGGCGCGCGCGCCGGGGTGCTGCTGGTGGCGCTGTGGGCGGCGACCCCGCACGCGGTGGTGCTGACCCTCGCCTACACCGAGCCGCTGCTGGCCGCGCTCGCCGCCTGGGCCCTGTACGCCGTGCTGCGCGAGCGCTGGCTGTGGGCCGCGGGCCTCGCGGTGCTCGCCGGGCTGACCCGCCCGACCGGGATCGCCGTCGCCGCCGCCGTGTCCGCCGTGGCCCTGCACGCCCTGCTCGTACGGAAATTCCGGGCGCCCGAAGTGTGGGCGGCCGGGCTGCTGGCCCCGGCGGGCTGGGCGGCGTACGTCGCGGCCGTCGGGATACGCACGGGGGATCCGGCCGGGTACTTCACCGTGCAGCGGCGCTGGGGCTCCCGCTTCGACTTCGGCTCGTACACGATGGGCTCCGTCTGGCGGGTGCTGACCGGCGGGCACGTACCCGTCGCCACCGTCGTGACCGTGGCCGTACTGGCCGCGGCCGGGCTGCTGGCGGTGCTCCTGCTGCTCGACCGGATGCCGCTGCCGCTGCTCGCGTACACCGGCGTCCTGCTGCTGATCACCTACGGCGGGGCCGGCTACTTCGAGTCGAAGCCGCGCTTCCTGCTGCCGGCGTTCCCGCTGCTCCTGCCGGTCGCCGCCGTAATGGCACGAGCCCGGCCGCGCTCCGCGGTCATGGTGACCGCGGGGCTGGCCGGGCTCTCGTACGGCTACGGGCTGTACCTGCTACTGGTGGCCCGGGTGCCGCTGTGACGGGCGGCGACGGCTAGTTGTCGCCGTCGTCGCCGTCCTTGTCGTCGCCGTCGGTGCCGTCGATCTCCTTCTCCAGCCCGAGCTGCTCCACGAGCCACTTGTCGAACTCGATGGAGGCCCGGACCCAGCTGACCGTGGAGGAAACGAAGTGCTCCAGGTTGACGCCGGTGCCGATCAGCATCTGCGCCTCGCCGATCAGGCGAACGGAGCCGTCGTCGTGCGTGTGGCTGTAGACCTTCGGCCACAGGGTCCGGCGGTTCCAGTCGTCGATCGACTCGAGGAGCTGGGGCTTGTCCTCGATCGCGTGCGGGCGGTCATAGAAGGTCCGCACCGAGAAGACCTGCTGCTCGTCCTCGCCGCGGAACATGAAGTACGTCCGGAACTCCTCCCACGGCGCCGCGAGGTCACCCTCGTCGTCGACGACGTACTTGAGCTCCATCTGTTCCAGCAGCTGCTTGACCAGATCCTGGTCGGGGACGACGGGGCCCGCCGGTCCTGTGGCCTGCGGATCGGGCTGCTGCCCTCCGAAGTTCGGAATCGAGGCCGGGTCGATGCTCACCGTGATTTCCCTTCGTGCGGATGATGTCATCCTCCCCCATCGCTCCTACCCCCTGTCCACCCCCACACGTGCGATCCGCGCAGGGCGGACAGGAGTAAGCCGCCGATAAGGCCGGCAGGGGGGGTATGGCAGGCCGTGGCGGCATACGGGGGCCCGCGATCGCGGTACTGGCCGCACCGCTGGTCATCGGCATCGCCGGCACGGTGTGAGGGCCCCGGGCCGGCGGCGGTCCTGCCGCCGGCCCGGGGCCTCGGCCGGGCCGGAGCGCCTCGCAGCGCCTCGCAGCGCCCCGGAGCGACTCAGAGCGCCTTGCCGACCAGGAGGTCGTCGCCGGCCACGTCGACCCGGACGGTGTCGCCGTCGCGGACCTCGCCCGCCAGGATCTCCTTGGCCAGCCGGTCGCCGATCGCCGTCTGGATCAGGCGGCGCAGCGGGCGGGCGCCGTACGCCGGGTCGTTGCCCTTGTCCGCCAGCCAGGCCAGGGCGTCGGGGGTGACGTCCAGGATCAGGCGGCGGTCGGCCAGGCGCCCCGCGAGCCGGCCGATCTGGAGTTCGGCGATGTGGGCCAGCTCGTCCCTCGTCAGAGCGGAGAAGACCACCAGGTCGTCGAGGCGGTTGAGGAACTCCGGCTTGAAGGAGGCCCGGACCACTTCCAGGACCCTGGCCTTCTTCTCCTCCTCCGAGCTCGCCGGGTCCATGAGGAACTGGCTGCCCAGGTTCGAGGTCAGGACCAGGATCGTGTTGCGGAAGTCCACGGTGCGGCCCTGGCCGTCCGTGAGGCGGCCGTCGTCCAGGACCTGGAGCAGGATGTCGAAGACCTCGGGATGGGCCTTCTCGACCTCGTCCAGGAGCACCACGGAGTACGGGCGGCGGCGTACGGCCTCGGTGAGCTGGCCGCCCTCCTCGTAGCCGACGTAGCCGGGCGGGGCGCCGACGAGGCGGGCCACGCTGTGCTTCTCGCCGTACTCCGACATGTCGATGCGGACCATGGCCCGCTCGTCGTCGAAGAGGAAGTCCGCGAGGGCCTTGGCCAGCTCCGTCTTGCCGACGCCCGTCGGGCCCAGGAAGAGGAACGAGCCGGTCGGGCGGTCCGGGTCCGCGATCCCGGCCCGGGTGCGGCGTACGGCGTCCGAGACGGCCCGTACGGCCTCGCCCTGGCCGATCAGGCGCCGGCCCAGCTCCGCCTCCATCCGCAGCAGCTTCTGCGTCTCGCCCTCCAGCAGCCGGCCGGCCGGGATGCCCGTCCAGGCGCCCACCACGTCCGCGATGTCGTCGGGGCCGACCTCGTCCTTGACCATGGTCCCCTTGGACGCCTCGGCCTCGGCCTCGGTGGCCTCCGCCAGCTCGCGCTCCAGCGTCGGGATCTCCCCGTAGAGCAGCTTGGAGGCGGTGTCGAAGTCGCCGTCGCGCTGCGCGCGCTCGGCCTGGCCGCGCAGGTCGTCCAGGCGCTCCTTGAGCTCGCCGACGCGGTTGAGGGACTGCTTCTCCTTCTCCCAGCGGGCGGTCAGGCCCCGCAGCTCCTCCTCCTTGTCCGCCAGGTCCTTGCGGAGCTTGTCGAGGCGTTCCAGGGAGGCCGGGTCGGACTCGTTCTTCAGCGCCAGCTCCTCCATGCGCAGCCGGTCCACCGAGCGCTGGAGCTCGTCGATCTCCAGCGGGGAGGAGTCGATCTCCATGCGCAGGCGGGACGCGGCCTCGTCGACCAGGTCGATCGCCTTGTCGGGGAGGAAGCGGGAGGTGATGTACCGGTCGGAGAGGGTCGCGGCGGCCACCAGCGCGCTGTCGTTGATGACGACCTTGTGGTGGGCCTCGTAGCGGCCCTTGAGGCCGCGCAGGATCGCGATGGTGTCCTCGACGCTCGGCTCGGCCACCAGCACCTGCTGGAAGCGCCGCTCCAGCGCCGGGTCCTTCTCGATCCGCTCGCGGTACTCGTCGAGGGTGGTCGCGCCGACCATCCGCAGCTCGCCGCGGGCCAGCATGGGCTTGAGCATGTTGCCCGCGTCCATGGCCGAATCTCCGCCGGCACCCGCGCCGACGACGGTGTGCAGCTCGTCGATGAAGGTGATGATCTGGCCGTCGCTGGACTTGATCTCGGCGAGCACCGTCTTGAGGCGTTCCTCGAACTCGCCGCGGTACTTGGCGCCCGCGACCATCGCGCCGAGGTCCAGGGAGACCAGCCGCTTGTTCTTCAGGGACTCGGGGACGTCGCCCTTGACGATGCGCTGCGCCAGGCCCTCGACGACGGCCGTCTTGCCGACGCCGGGCTCGCCGATGAGCACCGGGTTGTTCTTCGTACGGCGTGACAGGACCTGGACGACGCGCCGGATCTCGTGGTCGCGGCCGATGACCGGGTCGAGCTTGCCCTCGCGCGCGGCTGCCGTGAAGTCCGTGCCGAACTTCTCGAGGGCCTTGTACTGGCCCTCGGGGTCGGGGGTGGTCACCCGGCGTCCTCCTCGTGCGTTCTCGAAGGCGTCCAGCAGCTTCTTCGCCGTCGCGCCCTGGGCGGAAAGGACCTCACCGGCCGCGCCGCCCTTGGCGGCGATCGCGATGAGGAGGTGTTCGGTGGAGAGGTACTCGTCGCCGAGCTTCCCGGCCTGCTGGTCGGCCTCGGCGAGTACGGCGAGCAGGTCGCGGGTGGGCTGCGGAGGCGCGACCGTGGAGCCCGTGACGCTGGGGAGGGCCGCCAGCAGGCGCTCGGCGCCGCCCCGGACCGCCGCCTGGTCGGCTTCGGTGGCCGCGAGGAGGTCGGTGATGTTCTCGTTGTCCTCGCCGGCCAGCAGGGCCAGCAGCAGGTGCGCCGGGGTCAGATCCGCGTGGCCGTCCTTCACGGCCCGGCTGGTGGCCGCGTTCAGCGCGTCCCGGCTCTTGTTGGTCAGCTCGGCATCCACGTTCGACCTCTCCTCTCAGACAGGCTTTGAGTATGTCAGCGTGCGCAAAGTTGAGTCTATTCCACTCAAGGCCGCAGTCGTACCCTCGGGCCATGGCTCTTGACGTACTCAACCCGACGCCCGAGTACCTCGCCTTCTGGCGGGAGCGGCACGTCTGCACGCTGACCACCCCCCGCCCCGACGGGACCCCGCACGTGGTGCCGGTGGGCGTCACGTACGACCCGGAGGCCGGCCTGGCCCGGGTGATCAGCAACAAGAACAGCAAGAAGATCCGCAACGTGCTGGCGGCCCAGGCGACGCGGCAGGGCCCGGCCCGGGTCGCGGTGTGCCAGATGGAAGGACGCCGCTGGGCGACCCTGGAGGGGCGCGCGGTGATCCGTACGGACGAGGCCTCGGTCGCCGAGGCGGTGGCGCGCTACGCGGAGCGCTACGGGCGGATGCCCTCGCCCAATCCGGACCGGGTCGTCCTGGAGATCACCCTCGACCGGGCGATGGGCCGCGCCTGAACCGGCGGGGACGAAACGGTTCAGCTTTCACCTTGTCCGGTTCAAGCACTGGACGCGGACATCACAACGGCGCCATCGTGGTCAGGTCCACGATGGCGCCGTTGTGTGGGGGAGCACCTGGAGCGATCTGCAACGACGGGGGAATCGCCTCAGGCACTGCGGGGGGTGGCGGTGGTGATATCGGGTTCGAAGAGCTGGTGGTCGCGCTGATCAAGGTTGACGAAGACCATTCCGTAGCGCACCTCGCAGCGGACGGGCTGCGGCGCGCCGCGGGGGCGGCGCAGGCACCGGTACGCCCGGACGTCCTCGTCCTCCTCGCGCGTGATGACGATGGGCTGTCCGAACAGGGTGACCATCAACGAGTCGCCAGGGTGGGGGATGGCCGTGGCGAGGTCGATGAACTGCCAGCCGGAACGGTAGGCAGAGGCCATTTCGCGACGGAATCCGCGATCGTCGGGGGTCATACCGCGGTCTCCGCCACAAGGGCGCCGGCATCGGCGTCCGCGGGGGCCGAGCGCCATCCGCTGTCCATCGGTGCCGCGCGCCATCCGCTGTCCTCGAGCGGTGCCGCCTGGAGGCCTGCGGCACCCCCTTCGGCGCCCCCCAGGGTGACCCCGGCAAGTCCCAGACCGGCCACAGCCGAGAAGATGACGGTGGCAAGCGCCGAGCGAAGCATTCTCTTGTTCATGGTCGGCTTCGTCCTCACTTGATGAAATCCTCTCCCCCGCCTGTCAGACGATGGCTCATTCAGGCACATCACTGCCACAGGGACGATGCATCATGTTCTTGCATGTTCAGGACCCTGGGGGGTGGAGATTTGACCATAAACAGAACAAAAGCGACACATCCCCACGCGGTCACGGAGCTGTGCGGCGAGGGGGCGCGGCTCTACACGAGCGCGCTGCGGACCGGACGTATCGCACGTGGGGACGTCAAAACGGCGCCCTGTTTGCTCGATCTGGCGTTGTTGCAGCCAGACCCTGATGACGCCAATTCGCTCCGTCCGGTTCCACCGGCGGTCGCCCTCGCACAGCGGCTGCATCCGATCGAACGGGAGATCCGCGACAGACGCCGAGATTCTCTCGAACTGTCCGAGGCCTTCGAGCCGTTTCTCGCCATCAGTGCGCAGAATCCGGCGAGCACCCATGCCATCACCGTGCTGGAGGGCTTCGACCCCATCAACGCGGCCCTCAACCTCGCCACCGCCGAGTGCCACACCGAGATGCTCACCATCCAGCCCGGCGGCGCCCGCCCCAGTCTCGAGCTCACCGAGGCCCTGGAGCGCGACCAGCCGCTGACCGACCGCGGTGTCCGGATCCGGACCCTCTACCAGCACACCGTCCGGCACAGCCGCGGCACGCTCGCGTACGTCGACCTCCTCAAGGCGGGCAAGGTCGAGGTACGCACGCTGGAGGAGCTCTTCGAGCGCCTCATCATCTTCGACCGGACCGTCGCCTTCATCCCGGCCAGCGACGACCGCCAGGTCGCCCTGGAGCTGCGCCACCCGGGGCTGGTCGACTACCTCATCAAGGTGTTCGAGCAGCTGTGGCACCGCGCGGTGCCCCTCCAGGAGGAAGTGACGTACCAGCACACCCGCGGCGGCATCTCGGGCGTGCAGCGCACCATCGCCCAGCTCCTCGTCGAGGGCCACGTGGACGAGGCCATCGCCCGCCGGCTGGGCATGAACGTACGGACCTGCCGCGCGCACATCGCGAAGCTCGCCAGCACCCTCGGCAGCGGCAGCCGCGCCCAGCTCGGCTTCCTCATCGCCCGTTCCGGGATCCTGGAGGACGAGGGCGACTGAAACGCGCCGGCCCCGCCCGGGGGATCCCGGACGGGGCCTGCGCGTTCGTGCGAGCGAACGGAGCGGACGGAGCGGACGAAGCCGACGTCAGTCGCTCTGGCGCTTCGGCGCGGGGCGCCAGACGACCAGGGCGTTGCCCGGCACCGGCGGCTGGTATTTGACCAGATCTCGCCGGTACGAGGCGTGCACCTGGGCCTCGCGCTGCTGGAGCACGGCCGCCGCGCCGTCCACCGCCGCCGAGAGCTCGGCCACGCGCTGCTGGAGCGCCACGACCTGGTTCTCCAGTTCGATGATCCGCTTGATCCCGGCCAGGTTGATGCCCTCGTCCTGGGACAGCGCCTGCACCGTGCGGAGCAGTTCGATGTCGCGGGCCGAGTAGCGCCGGCCGCGGCCGGCCGTCCGGTCCGGGGAGACCAGGCCGAGGCGGTCGTACTGGCGCAGGGTCTGCGGATGCAGGCCGGAGAGCTGGGCGGCCACCGAGATCACGTAGACCGGCGTCTCGTCGGTCAGCTCGTACGCCCCGCTGCCGAACCGGGGCGGTCGTCGGCGGCCGTCCATGTCATGCTCCCTTCGCGGACTCGAACAGCAGGGCGCGAGGGTCCTCCGACTCCGTCGCGTCGCGGTACATCTCCAGCGCCTCGCGGGCCTTGTCCGACAGCGAGGCCGGAACCGCGACCTCCACCGTCACCAGCAGGTCGCCGCGGGTGCCGTCCTTGCGGACCGCTCCCTTGCCGCGGGCCCGCATCGTGCGGCCGCTGGGGGTGCCCGGCGGGAGCTTCAGCGTCACCGCGGGGCCGTTCAAGGTCGGGACCTTGATGTCGGCGCCCAGGGCCGCCTCCGCGATCGTCACGGGGACGACGACCGTCAGGTTGTCGCCCTTGCGGCCGAACACCGGGTGGTCGCCCACGTGGACGACCACGTACAGGTCGCCGGCGGGACCGCCGCGCTCGCCCGGAGCGCCCTTGCCGCGCAGCCGGATCCGCTGGCCGTCAAAGACGCCCGCCGGGATCCGGACCTGCATGGTGCGGGAGGACTTGGCGCGCCCGCTGCCCTTGCAGACGTCGCAGGGGGTCTCCGCGATCAGGCCGCGGCCCTTGCAGTCCGCACAGGGGTCGGTCAGCGAGAAGCCGCCGCCGCTGCCCCGAGAGACCTGGCCGGTGCCGACGCAGGTCGGGCACACGCGCGGCGTGCCGTTCTTGTCGCCGGTGCCCGAACAGGCCCTGCAGGGCGCCTGGGAGGACATCCGGAGCGGGACCGTGGCCCCGTCCACCGCCTCCGTGAAGGAGAGGGTGACCTCGGACTCGATGTCCTGGCCGCGGCGCGGCTGGACACGGGTCCCGGTGCCCGCGCCGCCGCGGTTGAACAGTCCGCCGAAGACATCGCCCAGACCGCCGCCGCCGCCGCCGAAGCCGCCGCCCGCGCCGCCCGGCTGGGTGCCGCCGAAGAGGTCACCCAGGTCGAAGTTGAACGAGCCGCCCCCGCCCGGACCGGGGCGGAAGCCCCCGTTGCCGAACAGGGCGCGGGCCTCGTCGTACTCCTTGCGCTTCTTGGCGTCGCCGAGGATGTCGTTCGCCTCGGAGATCTCCTTGAAGCGCTCCTCGGCCGAGGCGTCGCCCTTGTTGGCGTCCGGGTGGAACTCGCGCGCGAGCTTCCGGTACGCCTTCTTGATCTCGGCCTCGGTGGCGTCCTTCGGGACACCGAGGACCTTGTAGTAGTCCTTCTCGACGAAGTCCTTCGTGCTCATCCCCGGTGTCCCTCCTCTCGTGCTCCTACACGTCCAACCTGACGGACGTCAGCCCTTGTCGGGGGCATCCGCGTCCTTGTCCGAAGGCGTGTCGCCGTCCGCGGACTCGGACTTGGGAGCCGCGCCCGGCTGGGGCTCGGCCACCGCGACCCGCGCGGGGCGGATCGTACGCTCGCCGATCCGGTACCCCGGCTGCAGGATCGCCACGCAGGTCGTCTCGGTGACGTCCGGCGCATACGAGTGCATCAGGGCCTCGTGGATCGTCGGGTCGAAGGGCTCGCCCTCCTTGCCGAACTGCTGCAGCCCCATCTTGGCCGCGGCGGTCTCCAGCGTTTCGGCCACCGACTTGAAGCCGCCGACCAGCTCGCCATGGTCCCGCGCCCGGCCGATGTCGTCCAGGGTCGGGAGCAGCTCCGTCAGGAGGGACGCGACCGCGATCTCCTTGACGGCGATCCGGTCCCGCTCCACCCGGCGGCGGTAGTTCTGGTACTCCGCCTGGAGCCGCTGGAGGTCCGCGGTGCGCTCGCCGAGCGCCGTACGGGCCTGGTCCAGCTGCGCCAGCAGAGCCGTCTCCTGAGCGGACGGTGCTCCGGAGTCCCCGGCCGGGGCCGCGGCCTCCTCCTTGGAGGAAGCTGCGGCCTTCGGCTCGGCGGCGTCGTCAGCCGTGGCGCCGGTGGGGACTTCGGGCTTCTCCTCGAAACCCGGGGTCTCCTCCGACATCAGGCAGCGCCGCCCTTCGGCTTCTCGTCGTCGACGATCTCGGCGTCGACGACGTCGTCGTCGGCCTTGGCCTGCTCGGCGCCGGGGGCGCCGGCGGCGGCCTGGCCGGCCTGGGCGTCGGCGTAGATGGCCTGGCCGAGCTTCTGGCTGACCGCGGCGAGCTTCTCGGTCGCGGTGCGGATCTCGGCGGTGTCCTCGCCCTTGAGCTTGTCCTTCAGCTCGGTGACGGCGGCCTCGACCTCGGTCTTGACGTCGGCCGGGACCTTGTCCTCGTTGTCCTTGACGAACTTCTCCGTCTGGTAGACCAGCTGCTCGCCCTGGTTGCGGGACTCGGCCGCCTCCTTGCGGCGGAGGTCCTCGTCCGCGTACTGCTCCGCCTCCTGGCGCATGCGGTCGACCTCGTCCTTGCCGAGCGAGGAGCCGCCGGTGACGGTCATCTTCTGCTCCTTGCCCGTGCCGAGGTCCTTGGCCGTGACGTGCATGATGCCGTTCGCGTCGATGTCGAAGGAGACCTCGATCTGCGGGACGCCGCGCGGGGCCGGCGGCAGGCCGGTCAGCTCGAACATGCCGAGCTTCTTGTTGTACGCCGCGATCTCGCGCTCACCCTGGTAGACCTGGATCTGCACGGACGGCTGGTTGTCCTCGGCCGTCGTGAAGATCTCCGACCGCTTGGTCGGGATCGTGGTGTTGCGCTCGATGAGCTTGGTCATGATGCCGCCCTTGGTCTCGATGCCGAGGGACAGCGGGGTCACGTCGAGGAGCAGGACGTCCTTGACCTCACCCTTGAGGACACCGGCCTGGAGGGTCGCGCCGATGGCGACGACCTCGTCCGGGTTGACGCCCTTGTTGGCGTCCTGGCCGCCGGTCAGCTCCTTGACGAGCTCGGCGACGGCCGGCATGCGGGTGGAGCCGCCGACCAGGACCACGTGGTCGATCTCGGACAGCTGGATGCCGGCGTCCTTGATGACGTTGTGGAACGGGGTCTTGCAGCGGTCCAGCAGGTCCGCGGTCAGCTGCTGGAACTGGGCGCGCGTGAGCTTCTCGTCCAGGTGCAGCGGGCCCTCGGCGGAAGCCGTGATGTAGGGCAGGTTGATCGTGGTCTCCGTGGAGGAGGACAGCTCGATCTTCGCCTTCTCGGCGGCCTCGCGCAGACGCTGGAGCGCCATCTTGTCCTTGGACAGGTCCACGCCGTGGCCGCTCACGAACTGCTTCACCAGGTAGTCGACGACGCGCTGGTCCCAGTCGTCACCACCGAGGTGGTTGTCACCGTTGGTGGCCTTGACCTCGACGACGCCGTCGCCGATCTCGAGGAGCGAGACGTCGAAGGTGCCGCCACCGAGGTCGAAGACGAGAATCGTCTGGTCGTCCTTGTCCAGGCCGTAGGCCAGGGCGGCGGCCGTCGGCTCGTTGACGATGCGCAGGACGTTCAGGCCCGCGATCTCGCCGGCCTCCTTCGTCGCCTGACGCTCGGAGTCGTTGAAGTAGGCCGGGACGGTGATGACCGCGTCCGTGACCTTCTCACCCAGGTACGCCTCGGCGTCGCGCTTCAGCTTCTGCAGGATGAAGGCGCTCATCTGCTGCGGGTTGAAGTCCTTGCCATCCAGGTTGATCTTCCAGTCAGTGCCCATGTGGCGCTTGACGGAGCGGATGGTCCGGTCCACGTTCGTGACCGCCTGGCGCTTGGCGACCTCGCCGACGAGGACCTCGCCGTTCTTGGCGAAGGCGACGACGGACGGCGTGGTCCTGGCGCCCTCGGCGTTGGTGATGACGGTGGGCTCGCCGCCTTCGAGAACGCTGACGACGGAGTTAGTGGTGCCCAGGTCGATGCCGACCGCACGTGCCATTTTGATTTCCTCCAGCTGACTTGAGTGGAACAGACTCAACCATGCCGCACCGCTGCGTTTGCGTCAACAGAGGTGAGCGTAGGCGGCTCAACTTTCATCTCCGACTTACGCTCACGCAACGGGCCCGGGCGGCCTGAAGCAGCTGTCGAACGAGCGGCCGCGAGGGCCTCACCTGCGGAAACACCCCAGTCGGCGATGTAGGAGGGCAGGCCGGAAACGACTCCAGGATCACTCGAAGCCGACCGCGCGGCGACCGGCCCCGCACCCGCACGGGGGGCCGAGCGGGCGATGCCGAGCCGGTCCACTGCGCGGCACCGCGGAAACCGCCGGAGGCGCATGCAGGGTGCCCCCATGCCGCTGCCGCCGCTCATGCTCTCCCCGATCCGGCGCCTCGCGCGACGGCGACCCGCACCCCCGCGACCCCCCTCGCCCCCTCCCCCGCACCCCCTCCCGCTCCGGTCGCTCCGGTACCGGCCGGACGTGTCCGCGAAGCGGGTGGTCGACCTCCTCGGGGCCGTGGCGCTGCTCGGGCTGTTCGCGGTGCCGCTGCTGGCCGTCGCCGCCCTGCTGTCCGCAGCCCAGGGCGGGCGGGTCTTCGTACGGGAGCCGGCGGCCGGGCTGACCGGGCGGCCGTTTCGGACCTGGCGGCTGCGCACGGACGCGGCAGGACGGCTCGGCACGGCCGTGAAGCGGTGCGCCCTGGACGGGATCCCGCAACTGCTGAACGTGCTCTGCGGCGAGATGTCGCTGGTCGGGCCGCGCCCGGAGCCGCGTACGGATCGGGCCGACCGGCTCCTCGTACGGCCCGGAATGACCGGTTTGTGGCAGGTCAGCGCACGTTCCGACCTCCCCTGGGAGGAGATGGCTCTGCTGGACCGGCACTATGTGGAGAGCCATTGGCTGGGGATGGATCTCGCGATCCTGGCTCAGACCCCTCGGGCGGCCTGTCGACACAGGCATGCCTGAGCGACACAGATCACCGCACGCTCACCTACATTGCGGCGCGGAGAATGGGTAACCTCAAGCCTTGACTCAATAAGTTACCGCTTAGTAAGTCCCGCCCGAGGAGCCCTCCCATGCAACTCGCCGCGATCATCGTGTCGCTGGTCCTGACCGTGGTCGGCGTCGCGCTGCTCGCCCGAGCCGTGGCGCAGATCTACCGCTTCGTGAAGCTCGGACAGCCCGTACCGGCAGGCAGCCGTACGGACAACCCGAAGGCACGAACGCTCACCCTGGTCCGGGAGTTCCTCGGCCACAGCCGGATGAACCGCTGGGGCATCGTCGGCTTCGCGCACTGGTTCGTCGCGATCGGCTTCCTGACGCTGCCGCCGACGCTGCTGCAGGCGTACGGCCAGCTGTTCCAGGCCGACTGGGTCCTGCCCATCGTCGGCGACTTCCTGCCGTTCGAGCTGTACATCGAGTTCATCGGCGTCATGACGATCCTCGGCATCGCCGTGCTGATCGCCATCCGCCTGCTGTCGCTGCCCTCCCGGGCGGGCCGCAAGTCGCGCTTCACCGGCTCGAAGGCCTGGCAGGCGTACTTCGTCGAGTACGTGATCCTCACCATCGGCCTCGCGATCCTGTGCCTGCGCGGTCTCGAGGGCGCGATCCACCACGTGGACTCGTACGAGCCGGCGTACTTCGCCTCGTACCCGCTGGTGCTGGCCTTCCAGAACCTCTCGCTCGGCACCCTGCAGAACGCCATCTACTTCACCGCGATGATCAAGATCGGCGTCTCGCTGATCTGGATGATCGTCGTCTCGCTCAACACCAACATGGGTGTGGCCTGGCACCGCTTCCTCGGCTTCCCGAACATCTGGTTCAAGCGCAACGCCGACGGCGCCACCGCGCTCGGCGCGCTCCAGCCGATGACGAGCGGCGGCAAGGAGATCGACTTCGAGGAGCCGGGCGAGGACGACGTCTTCGGCGTCTCCCAGGTCGAGCAGTTCTCCTGGAAGGGCATCCTCGACTTCTCCACCTGCACCGAGTGCGGCCGCTGCCAGTCGCAGTGCCCGGCCTGGAACACGGGCAAGCCGCTCTCCCCGAAGCTGCTCATCATGTCGCTGCGCGACCACGCGCACGCCAAGGCCCCGTACCTGCTCGCCGGCGGCGGCAAGGACATGGAGGGCAACGAGAAGGCTTCGGCGGAGCAGCTGAAGGACGTCCCCGCCGCGGCTCTGGCGGAGGCGGAGCGCCCGCTCATCGGCACGGCCGAGGAGAACGGCGTCATCGACCCGGACGTGCTGTGGTCCTGCACGACGTGTGGCGCGTGCGTGGAGCAGTGCCCGGTCGACATCGAGCACATCGACCACATCGTCGACATGCGCCGCTACCAGGTGATGATCGAGAGCGCCTTCCCGTCCGAGGCGGGCACGATGCTCAAGAACCTGGAGAAGAAGGGCAACCCCTGGGGCCTGGCCAAGAAGCAGCGCGTGGAGTGGACCAAGGAGGTCGACTTCGAGGTCCCGATCGTCGGGAAGGACGCCGAGGACCTCTCCGAGTACGACTACCTGTACTGGGTCGGCTGCGCGGGCGCTCTGGAAGACCGGGCCAAGAAGACCACCAAGGCCTTCGCGGAACTGCTGAACATTGCGGGCGTCAAGTTCGCGATCATGGGCGGCGACGAGAAGTGCACCGGCGACTCCCCGCGCCGCCTGGGCAACGAGCCGCTGTTCCAGCAGCTCGCCCAGGAGAACGTGGCCATGCTGAACATGGCCTTCGGTGAAGACGATGAAGATCCGTCGACCCGGAAGCCGAAGTCGGCGAAGCGGATCGTCTCCACCTGCCCGCACTGCTTCAACACCATCGCGAACGAGTACCCGCAGCTGGGCGGCGAGTACGAGGTCATCCACCACACGCAGCTGCTCCAGCACCTCATCGACGAGGGCCGGCTGACGCCGGTCACCCCGGTCGACGGTCTGATCACCTACCACGACCCTTGCTACCTGGGCCGGCACAACAAGGTCTACACCCCGCCGCGCGAGATCATGTCGGCCGTGCCGGGCCTGCGCCAGCAGGAGATGCACCGCCACAAGGAACGCGGCTTCTGCTGCGGCGCCGGCGGCGCGCGCATGTGGATGGAAGAGCGGATCGGCAAGCGCATCAACAACGAGCGCGTCGACGAAGCCCTGTCCCTGAACCCGGACATCGTCTCCACCGCCTGCCCGTTCTGCCTCGTCATGCTGACCGACTCGGTCAACGGCAAGAAGAACGACGGCCAGGCCAAGGAATCCGTCCAGGTCGTCGACGTGGCCCAGCTCCTGCTGGAGTCGGTGAAGGCACCGGCTCCGACGGAGGCCGAACTGGCCGCCGAGGAGGCGGCTGCGGCCGAGGCGGAGGCGGAGGCGGAGGCCGCAGCAAAGGCGAAGGCGGAGGCGGAAGCCAAGGCCAAGGCGGAGGCCGAGGCCGCCGCAAAGGCCAAGGCGGAAGCGGAAGCCAAGGCGAAGGCGGAAGCCGAAGCGAAGGCGGAAGCGGAAGCCAAGGCCAAGGCGGAAGCCGAAGCGAAGGCCGAGCCGGAGACCGAGGCTGCTGCGAAGGCCGAGGCGGAAGCCGAGGGCGAGGGCGAGGCCAAGGCGGACGCGGACGCTGAAGCCGAGGCCGAGGCCGCCGCCGAGGCGGAAGCTGCGCCCGCTGCCCAGCCCGAGGACGCCGCCGAGGCGGAGCCGGAGGCCGCGAAGGCGACGGAGCCGGAGGCCGAGGCCGAGGACACCGCCGGCGCGGAAGCTGCGCCCGAGGCCGAGCCCGAGGCTGCCGACAAGGCGGACGCGGCCGAGGCGAAGGCCGAGCCGGACGCTGCGGCGGAGCCGGCCAAGGCCGAGGGCGGCAGCGCCAAGTAGTCCGTACGACGCGACGCCGGAACGGCCGGTCCCCCGCTCAGGGGGACCGGCCGTTCCGGCGTTTCGGGGGTCCGCGGGCACAGCCCCGGTTCAGGGAGGCCGACGGGAGCAGCAACCACGCAAACCCGACCATTCACACCCCTCCCCCGTGGTGGGGACAGCACCCCGGGGTTCCCCTAGGGGATGTCACAGGTCAGCCGCAAACGGTGCCTATTCCGGCAGCCCGCCCACCACCGTCCTCGGGACCAGGTACGTTCGATCACGTGGCTGGATTCAGGATCGGACGCGGCAGGGACAACAACCGCGCTCCCCAACAACCCCCGCGGCAGCAGCCGTACGGTCAGCAGCAACCGCAGCAGGCGCCGTACGGCCAGCAGCCCTACCCTCCCCAGCAGCAGTGGCCTCAGCAGCCCGCCGCCGGAGGCCATGGCGAGCCCGAGTACTTCGACCCGTACGGACAGCAGCAGCCGCCTCCCCGGGCGCAGCAGCAGCCCCCGTACGACCACGGAGGCGGCGGCGGCTCGTACGCGAACGACAACCCGGGGCACACCCAGGTCTTCGCGTTCGGCGAGGACCCGTACAGCCAGGGCGCGACCTACCACGCGGGCGCCGCGGCGGCCGCGCCGATGGGCCCGCGGCTGCCGTGGAAGGAGCTGCTCCGCGGCATCGTGATGCGGCCCGGGCCGACCTTCCTGCAGATGCGCGACTACGCCGTCTGGGGCCCGGCGCTGATCGTGACCTTCGTGTACGGCCTGCTCGCGGTCTTCGGCCTCGACGACGCCCGCAAGGACGTCATGAAGGCCACCCTCGCCAATGCCGTCCCGGTCGTCCTCAGCGCGGGCGTGGCCTTCGTCGTCTTCGGCCTGATCCTGGGCGCCGTCACGCACACCCTGGCCCGCCAGCTGGGCGGCGACGGTGCGTGGCAGCCCACCGTGGGCCTGTCGATGCTGGTCATGTCCATCACGGACGCGCCGCGCCTGCTCTTCGCCGTGTTCCTGGGCGGGAACAACATGTTCGTGCAGGTGCTGGGCTGGGCCACCTGGGTGGCGGCCGGCGCCCTGTTCACGTCGCTCGTCAGCAAGTCGCACGACCTGCCCTGGCCGAAGGCGCTGGGCGCGTCCGCGATCCAGCTGGTCGCCGTGCTGTCGCTCATCAAGCTGGGCACGCTGTAGGCAGCCGCCGCCCGAGCAGCGGCACAGGAAGAAGGGCCCCGGCGCACAAGCGCCGGGGCCCTTCTCACAGCCATCCGGATCAGGCGTCGAGAACCTGACCCTCACGCTTCACGACGGGCGGCTCGACCGACCAAGGGAAGTTGATCCACTCGTCGGTCTTCTTCCACACGTACTCGCACTTCACGAGCGAGTGGGACTTCTCGTAGATCACGGCGGACCGGACCTCGGCGACGTGGCCCAGGCAGAAGTCGTGGACGAGTTTCAGGGTCTTCCCGGTGTCGGCCACGTCATCGGCGATGAGGACCTTCTTGTCGGTGAAGTCGATCGCCTCGGGCACGGGCGCCAGCATGACCGGCATCTCCAGAGTAATCCCGTGCAAGACCCAGTCTCGAAGTGTGAGGGTGGGCCCATGACAACGTCTGTTGTTACTGGTCAGCGCGAGAATCCCGGCTCGCTGGTCCTTAACGGGGGTGGGGGCGAGGGCCCTCGCTCTCTAGCTGGTCTGCGTGGTGGCAGGTACGCGCGGAAGAGTGCCTACCGGGGAAAGAGTGGGCGCCGAGGGTTCTCGGTGCGCGAGCAGCTTGCAGGCTCGCAGGACGACGCCGACCGCCTCGGCGTGAACCTCGTCGAGGACTTCGTCGACGACGACCGTTCGGCTTCTCGCTTCCGCGACCGCGAGCGCGAAGAGTTCGAGCGCATGATCGAGTGGGTCGAGCAGGGGAAGCTCGACATCGTTCTCGCGTGGGGGTCCACTCGGCTCCAGCGCGAGCTAGACGTGTATACGCGACTGCGTAACGCGTGTGCGAAGCACGGCGTCTTGTGGTGCTACGGCGGCAAGGTCTACGACCTGTCGAACAAGGACGACCGTTTCCGCACGGGCCTCGACGCTCTGATCGGTGAGCGTGAGGTCGACGAGCTGCGCGACAACGTCAAGCGGACGTTGCGCGCGAACGCTGTCATGGGTCGGCCGCACGGGACCTCTCCGTATGGGTATCGGCGCGTGTACGACGAGAAGACGGGCGCGTTCCTGTGTGAGGAGAAGCACCCCGAGCAGGCGCCCATCGTCAAGGAAATCTGCAAGCGGGTCGCGAACGGCGAGGCGTACAAGGCCATTGCGACCGATCTCATGAAGCGTGGCGTACCGGCGCCGGCGCTGCGCTGGACTAAGGGCATGGTCGTCCGCCTGTCGCGGTTCAAGCCTGCCGTCCCTGCGCACCTGCCGCTGTACGAAGAGGCAGTGGTGCGGCTCGCCCGGGGCGAGGACAGTCTCGCCATTGCGCAGGACTTCAACGAGCGTGACGAGCCGCTGATCGCTGCTGTCTGGCACGGCGCCACGATCAAGGACTACGCGACCGACATCCGGTACACCGGCGCCCGTACGCACCATGGGGCCGTGACGAGTGATGGGGCGTGGCCAAAGATCGTGTCGAAGCGGATCTATCTCAAGTGCCAGTCGGTGATCAAGGCACGGGCCAGCAAGCCGACCAACTCTCGGCCCGGCATGGCGCGGTATCTCCTGTCGGCGATCATGGGCTGCTCTGAGTGCTCGGTTCCCGTTGTCTCCAATCCGACGGATTGGGGGATGAACTACCAGTGCAAGACCCCGGGGGTTGATGGGGCCAGGGGCTATCACGTGAGCGGGAAGCAGGAGCCGATCGACGCGTACGTGCTCGGCGAGCTGTTCGGTTGGTTGTCCTCGCCGAACTTCGTCAAGGCGTACACCGCGGGCGATAAGGAGTTGCAGGAGAAGATCGCCGAGGCCGAGGCCAACGCCGAGATCCTCAGCGCCCGGTTGACCGAGTTCCGCGACAAGGCCATCGCCGGCGAGCTGTCCGCGGACAGCTTCGCCGCGATCGAGGCGGGTCTCGCGCCGAAGATCGCCGAGGCCGAGAAGGTCGCTGCGACGCTGCGTACGCCCGACGTGGTGAAGGATCTTGTCGGCCCGTCGCGCAAGGAGGTCGAGGCCGCATGGAAGCGGCTCACGCTTCCGCAGCAGCGGCTCGTCGTCGACTCCCTGCTCGAAATCAAGCTGCACCCCGTCGGGAAGGGGCGGCACAGCCGCGCGGGGGTGGCGATCAGCTCGTACGTGACTGTGGTCCGCAAGTCGTTGCGGCCGACCGTGACGGAGCAGGAGCAGCTCGCCAAGGTTGCATAAGGGGGCGGACAGTGGAAGGGCCGCGCGGCGGATGCCGTGCGGCCCTCTTCGTTAGCTGCGCCGCCCGGCGCTATCGGCCTCGGGTACGCGTTGGGCGCCTGTTTCGGCGTCCGCGTGGGGGGCGAGGCCGTTCAGGGCTTGCTGGAGGCTTGCCGCACCTGTGGGGGTGATGTGGCGGCCGTCCATGTCGATCGTGAGTCCGTTCTCAGTGGCTCGGACTACGGTGATCGCTCCGGTATCGAGTTGGGTGCGGATGACGCGGATCAAGGTGGTGCCCCCCTCGTGGCATGACGAACCTCGGCTCGAACACTTGCACGAGTCAAGGCGCCCGAACCACCTTACTCATCCCAACACCGCAGGTCACGCGCATACGACAGCACGTGATCATCTAGGAAGACGAGCGGTCCCCCTCGGAAAGTTCCGGCGGAAGCTCACCCGCCGCATAGCGCCGCAGGAGTGCCTCGACCTTCGGCATGTCCTTGCGACCCATGCCGGGAGCGTGCACGACGACGACGGTCGTCTCGTCGTCGCTCATCCCGAACGGGTCGTCGGCGACGAGTCCGCAATATTGCTGTGATGCGGCTATTCGAACGTCGCGCTCGGGCCGGCCTATCGCCGCGGCGACGGCGCCGACGACGCCGGGCGAGAGCATGATCGACTTGTTCGCCGCTATGCGGTGCAGAGTCGTGTAGCCCACCTCGACCCCGGTCGTCGGGTCGATCGCCCGCGCGGCGAGCTTGCGATACGAAAGCCCCGTCTCTTCTCTCGCAGCGCGCAGCAGGTCCCCGAAAGGGGTGCCGTACGGAGCGCGGAAGGGGGTGTCGGTCTCCGACACTCTCTTACTCCTGTTCTTGTTGCATAACTCGAACACTCTCATCTAATCAGCCATCGCCTCGAACTGCACATCGAACTAACTCGTTGACGTGCACTTTTCGGCCGCCTACGGTTGCCGTTGTTCGACATCTGCAACAACCAACCGGGGGCTATGTACCGCTTCACGCCCTTGAGTGTTCGAAATCTGCAACACGCGGAGGGGGAGCCGTGACCGCTGAAGAGACGCCGACCGAGCCGGACGACGACGGGTCGCCGAGTGCCGAGCAGATCGACTTGATCCGCCGAATCCTCGCCCCGCACATCCACCGAGCACGAGCCGAGCAGCAGTCCGCAGCGTGAGGAGAGAGCAGCACGTGAGCACCGTTGAGTTCGTTGGTCCGCCGCCCAAGCAGCGGAACACCAAGCACGCCGTAATCGCCGCCGATCTTCGGGCGCACCCGAACGTGTGGGGCGTGGTCGGCAAGCCGGCCAGCATCACCCGCGCAGCGTCCGCGGCGCAGGCAATCCGTAACGCACGTCTTCCGTCCTACTCACCAGCGGGATCGTTCGAGGCGGTCGCCCGCACGATCACCTCGGGCAACTCGACCGAGCACCGGGTCTACGCCCGGTACGTCGGGGGTGGGCAGTGAGCGGCGCCCCGGCGCCGACACTAGTCACACCCACGGCGGTTGTCGTCGCTGCGCCCGGTCTCGACCGTGAGCAGTGGCTGACCGTGCGCCGCACGGGAGTTGGCGGCTCGGAGGTCGCCGCGATTCTGGGGATGAGCAAGTACATCTCGCCGACCGAGGTCTACCTCGACAAGGTGGGCGAGCTGCCGCTCGACCGCCCCCTCGATCCCGTCCTCGCCGAGGCCGCATTCTGGGGGCACGAGCACGAGCCGACGGTCGCCCGCGCGTTCTCAGCGCGGACCAATCTCGGCGTCGTCGAGGGTCCGGGGACGCTCGCACACGTCGAGCGTCGTTGGATGCTGGCGAACGTCGACCGGTACGTGCTCGCCGAGGGTGACTCGTCGCCGTCGAGCCTGCTGGAGATCAAGACTCGCTCGGCCTATCAGCTCGACGAGTGGCTGCTCGGCGTGCCGGACGGTCCGGCACTCCAGACGCATTGGTACCTCGCCGTCACCGGGTACGAGCACGCGCACGTCGCTGCGCTGCTCGGCGGTAACCGGCTGCTGATTCACCGCGTCGAGCGCGACGAGACCCTCGTCGAGCACCTCATCGAGATCGTTGGCCAATTTTGGCAGGGCGTGCTCGATCGCGTCCCGCCGCCGATCGACGGTTCGGAGGCGACCGAGTCCCTGCTCGATCACCTCTACTCGGTCACGGCCGGCCGCGTGGCCGTCGCCGACCCTGCCGAGGTGCTGCCGCTGCTGGAGCGCCGCCGCGAACTCAAGGCGCGCGAAGAGCGCACCGCCGACGAGCTGCGCGAGATCGACAACCGGCTGAAAGCCACCGCGGGCGAGGCCGAGGTCGTCAAGACGCAGGGGGCCGTCGCGTTCACGTGGAAGCAGAACGGGCCGCTCTCACAGAAACGATTCACCGCCGCGCACCCGGACCTCGCGCAGCAGTACACGCACCGCGTCGACGCGCTCGATACCGCGCGCCTCGCCGCCGAGCGCCCCGACGAGTTCCGGGCGCACCGCGCCCGACGCCTCGTCGTCCCGAAAGAGAGCACCGCAGCATGACCAGCAATCTCGCCGACCGCGTCGCCACCCGAGGCGCGCAGACCCGTACGCCCGCCGTCCCCGCCACCCGAGCCGCGCAACCGACCGCCACGCTCGTGCAGTTCGTGCAGCAGATGCGACCCGAGATCGAGCGCGCGCTGCCCGCGCACATGGGCGGCGCCGACCGTATCGCCCGGATCGCGCTTACCGAGCTGCGCAGGGTCGAGCACCTCGCCGAGTGCAGCCGCGAGTCGTTCGCCGGCGCCCTGATGACCTGCTCGGCCCTCGGGCTGGAGCCGGGCGGCGTGTCCGGCGAGGCGTACCTGCTGCCGTTCTGGAACAAGAAGATCCGCGGGTACGAGGTACAGCTCGTCATCGGGTACCAGGGCATGATCAAGCTGTTTTGGCAACATCCGCTCGCCGCCGGCCTCGACACCGGCACCGTGCACGAGGGCGACGAGTTCGAGTACGAGTACGGACTCGACCCCAAGCTGCGGCACGTCCCGGCGCGCGGCTCGGCGAGGGGTCCGGCGACGCACTACTACGCCGTTGCCCGACTGGCCAATGGGGGAAGCGCGTTCGTGGTGCTCGACGTCGACGACGTCGAGGCGATCCGCAAGCGGAGCAAGGCGAAGGATTTCGGTCCGTGGTCCACGGACTACGACGCGATGGCCTGCAAGACCGCCGTACGGCAGTTGTTCAAGCTGCTGCCCAAGTCGGCCGAGCTTGCCCGCGCCGTGGCCCATGACGGGACCGTGCGGCGCGATGCGACCCCGGAAGGGCTCGACGTGCCCGGGGAGTACATCGAGGGCGAGATCGTCGAGCAGCCGTCCGTACAGGGCGGCGAGCAGCCGGCGGTCGAGGACGTGCCCTCGCAGTTCGCCGGATGGCCCGAGGCCGCAGAGCCGGCCGCGCAGTGACCCCGGGGCCGGCCATCGACTACCGGTGCCGGCACTGGAGCGGGGCGGGGCGCCGTTACTGCGGCGCCCCGGGCGCCCGCCGCTATCTGCCCGGTTTCCGCTGCCCGTTGCACACCCCGGCCGCCATCGCCGGCCGGCCCGAGCCGGGCACCCCACCCCCCGCAGATCAGGAAGGAGTCACCCGCCGTGGCGTGGTTCAAGATCGACGACAGCTCGCACATGCACCCGAAGATCGTCAAGGCGGGTAACGCCGCCCTCGGTCTGTGGGTGAGGGCGGGCGCCTACTCCGCGCAGCACCTCACCGAGGGCACCGTGCCCGCCGTGGTCGCCCGCCAGTACGGGACCGCCCCGCAGGTCCGCAAGCTCGTCTCGGTCGGTCTGTGGCACGAGCACGGGCACAGCTGCCCGCGCTGCCCGCAGCCCCCCGTCGGCGACTTCATGGTGCACGACTTTTTCGAGGGCGGAAGGAACTCGACCCGGGCGCAGGTCGAGGCCAACCGGGCCGCCGCCGCGGAGCGCAAGGCGAAGAGCCGCACGCGAAACGAGGCACGGATCGGCGGCGAATCGGCCGCGGATCGTGCGCGAAACGAGCGCGGATCGGCAACGAATCAGACCCGAAACGCACCCCCGTTTCAGCGCGAATCCGCAGGTCAAGAGGGGGTGTCACAGCGTGACGCCGTCGATAGCGTCACAGGCTCCCAAGCCAGCACCAAGCCTTACCCCTCTACTTCCTTCGGAAGTAGAGGTGAACAAGCTAGCTCCGAAGGTCCTCGGATCGCCGAGCCTGTACGGCCCCTCGTCGACGCCATGAGCGCCGCGGGAATGGTCGTCTCCTGGGAACTCTCCTCGGCCGAGTGGCTGCTGCTGCACGCCCTGATCGAGCGGTGCGGCGTACAGGTCCTCGTCGATCACGCCGGCGGTGCCTGGCAGGCCGCCCGCACTCGCCCGCGCTCCGCCCGCTACTTCGTCTCGGGTTGGCGCTCCCTGCCCACCCCGCCCCCGCGCGCCCCCGGGGCCGGTCCGAACGTCGTACCGCTCAATCCCGGGGCCGCCCGCCCCTCGACCACCGATCAGCGGGTGCGCGCCGGCCTCGACCTCGCCGCCCAACTCCGAGAACAGGAGAACGCCCAATGACACCCGCAGACGCTGCCGAAGTCCTCGCCCTGTGCGCCGCGTTCGACCTGCGCACCATCGGCGAGGCGGACGCCCGAGCATGGGCCTACGCCCTGCGCGACGTCCCCCTCGACGACGACACCCGTCGCGCCGTCGCCGACCACTACGGCGTGACCGAGAAGCGGGCAACCCCCGCGGACGTGCGCAGGATTCGCGCCCGTATCCGCGAGGCCCGGATCGGCGCCGCCCACCCGGTCTACAACGGCAACCCGGCCGAGACCGGAGCGCAGTTCACCGAGCGCCGGCGCGCGCAGCTCGCCGCCGCGGCCGACGGACACCTGCCCCCGCGCTCGATCACGCAGGCACTCGACGCCGCCCCGCCGGCCGCCGTCCTCGCCCTGACCGCCGGGGTTGGCCGGTCCGTCGACGACGAGCCGCGCCCGTACATCACGCCCGAGCAGCGGTCCGCCGTCCGCGCGACCCTGCCCAACCAACGGGCCGCAATGCCCGCCCTCGCCGTCGCCTGCCCTGTCGAGACCTGCCGAGCAGCCCCTCGCCGCCTCTGCAAGCGCGGCGCAGGGATCGAGCTGCGGATCACCGTTCACGGCCGCCGCCGCGACGCGCACGCCGTCCAGTTCGCCACCTGCCCCGAGTGCGGCGCCGGCCCCGGCCAGCACTGCAACGCGCCCGAGCCCCACCCCGCCCGCATCCGAGCGACATCGGTCGAGGACGACGAGGCCGAGCAGCACCGCATCGCCCGCCTCATGTCCGCCCCGCCCGTCCCGCGAGAGAACCGCGCCCGCCACACCGCCGGAGGAATGCGCCCATGACCCCGCCCGCCGCCCGCGCCTCGATCGCCGCCCACCTGACCGACACGCTCGACGTGCACCCCCACCTCGCCACACTCACCGCCGCATCCCTGCTCGACCGCCTCGCCATCGACGGATGGGAGATCAACAGCAACCACCACGCGCGACCGGTCGCGCCTCGCGCGCGGGAACCGCGCGCTCGGCGCTCCCTCGTCCGGCTGTTCCGCCGTGCCCGTACGGACGGAGAGAGAACCGCATGACCTCGGCCCTGCTCGCCCTCGTCGCCGCGCTCGCCCTCGCCCTTGTCGCCGCCCTCGTCGGCGCCGTGCGGCTCGACGGCCGCCTCGACCGCGAGGCGCGCACCCTCGCCTCACTGCCTTGCCCGCCCTGCTGCACCGCCTGCTCGTCGGCCGCCCGCCGAGCCTCGAACGGAGACACGCCCGCATGACGCTGCACGCCCGTACCCGTACCGACTCCCGCCGCGGCCGAGTCCTCGTTCGTGAACTCACCCGGGAGGCGCGCCGCGAGCGGTTCCTGCTGCTGCTCGCCCGCGCCGACCGGGGCGTGCTCACCCCGGAGGACTGCGCGGCCCTGCGCGCCGACGTCGAGGCCGAGATCGCCGAGAGCGACACCCACCGCCGCAGCGCCGGCGGACAGCAGGCAGCAGCGATGCGCCTGCACACCCGGATCGAGGCCGCCGAGCAGGCCCTCGTCGAGACCGAGGCCGACCGCGACCGCGCGCTCGCCGAGGCCGAGGCCCTGCGCGAGCAGCACGTCGTCACCGAGGGGGACCGATGAACCACACACGTGCCACAGATCAGACCGTCGCCGCCCTGCGCCTCGTGCGCGACAAGTGGGGCGCCCTGCTCGCCGCCGTCGAGGCCCCGCCCACCGCGGCCGACTGGCCGCCGAGGGAGACGACCGCGTTCCTCGACAAGGTCGCCGAGGGGCCCCTGCTCGTCGAGGACCGGGAGCCGTACGCCCTGCGCGCGCACCCCGCGCCGCTGAACCTGACCGCCCACGATGCCGTGGTCGCCGTCGAGACTGCACTGTTCGACCTCGCCGACACCTGCGCCGCCGTGGCGCAGGAACGCACTCCCCTCGACGAGCTGCACCGCTGGAACTACCGCACGCAGCACGGGCCCGGATCGCGGGCGCAGGGCGCTCACTGGGCAAGCGTGTACGTCGAGGGGCGCGTGCTCGGCGAGCAGACCGACGGGCCCGACCCGCTGTTCGGTCCCCTGCCTGAGTGGGCGCTGCACGAGGCGCACCGCGTCGCGCGGCAGTGCGCCGACCGCGTACTGCGCACCCTCCGCCACGACGAACGGGGAGCGGCCGGCCGGTACCCGTGCCCGTGGTGCGCGGCCCCGCTCACCCTGTATTCCGCCTCGGGGGACGTGCAGCGCATCACGTGCTCGGGCGGTCCGGAGTGCTCGGCGCCGGCCCGCCTCGACCTCGACGGACACCGGGTGTGGGAGCGGTCCGACATGGGCCCCCTGCTCGCCCGATTCGCCGCCTCGATGGAGTCGGGAGACATCGTCACCGAACAGGCTTGCGCCGTTATCAGTTCGTGACCTAATGTTGGGGGCGTCTCCGGCGTGCCCGGAAACCCCCCGATCCCGTACGCCCCGCCGCGCCCCCCTGCGGCGGGGCGTACGCATGTCTTATTCCTTCACCGCTCGCAGAGCTGACACGGCATGATCAACTCATGGCAGCTTCATCATGGTTGGCCCTGGCGACAGCAGGGACAGGAGTGGTCGGAACACTCGGCGGCGCCTACCTCGGCGGTTGGCTTACCAACTCGCGCGAGCGTTCCCAGTGGAGTCGTGAGCAGGACCAACGCGGACGGGAGCAACGCGAGGCGAGATACGGCGACTTCCTGTCTCTGGCGGAAGAACTGCGCGGCCTGTTGGAACGCTTCTGGGAGGCCCCCGGCCCGGTTCCGGATGAACTGTCTACGGAACTTAACGCGAAGCTCGGGGACCTGCGGAAGCAAGTGGGCCGCATTCAAGTAACTGAGTCCGACGCTCTGTGCCACATCGCTTACGACGTTCTCTCGTCAGCCGCGGCGGCGCACGACATCGCGATCGACGCCCACGCCGCTCCCGCGCCCTCGATCATCACGACCAACGCATTCCAAAGTGCCTTGCGCGACCTCCGTCGCGTGTGCACCGAGTTCCGCGAACGGGCACGCTCAGCGCTCGGTACAGCGCCATAGGGGGTGACCGCTCTGCCTGGACCGATCAACCACCTTGACCGCGAGCAGGTGCGCCGCCTCCACTCCGAGGGCAAGAGCCGCAACGAGATCGCCCGACTCACCGGGCGCAGCGCGGCGACCGTAAGCAAGATCGCAAAGGCCGAGGGGCTCACCTTCGCAGGGGGCGCCCGCGTCGCCGCCGCGACCGAGGCCCGACGAGCAGATGCTGCCGCACGCCGCGAGCAGCTCGCCGACGAGGCCCTCGACGGCGCCCTCGGGCAAGTCGCCCGCACGGCGGGCGCAGAGTCGGCCCGCGATGCCCGCGACCATGCCACGGCCGCCCGCGCCCTCACCGAAGTGCACGCCCGCGTCGCCGAGCTCGCCCGCCACAGCAGCAACGGGAGCAGCGGCGGCTCGATGCTCGACCGCCTCGCCGACGCCCTGCTCGGGCCGCCGGCCGGGGGTGATCACGAGGGGGTGTAGTGACCACCCTTGCCCCGCTCTCCCCGAAACAGGTCGCCTCAATCCGGGGCGCCACCCGCCGTATCAACATCTGGCACGGCAGCGTCAGGTCAGGAAAGACGATCGCCTCGCTCGTCTGCTTCCTGCTCATGATCCGCCGCGCCCCCGCCTCGGGCCTGATCGTCATCTGCGGCCGGTCTCTCCAGACGATCGAGCGGAACTGTCTCGACGTCCTCGCCGACCCAACGCTGTTCGGCGACGTCGCGGCCGAGGTCCACCACACCCGCGGCGCCACAACCGCCGTAATCCTGGGGCGCGTCGTTCACCTCGTCGGCGCCTCGGACGCGCGCGCCGAGGGACGCCTGCGCGGCATGACCGCCTCGCTCGCCTACTGCGACGAGGTCACGCTGCTGCCCGCCGCGTTCTTCCGGCAGCTCCTCGCCCGCCTCTCCGCCCCCGGCGCGAAGCTGATCGGGACCACGAACCCCGACTCGCCCCGGCATTGGCTGCGGACCGACTACCTCGACCGCGCCGGCGACCTCGACCTCGCCGCCTTTCACTTCCGCCTCGCCGACAACCCCTCGTTGAGCGAGGCGTACGTCGCCGCGCTCGCCGCCGAGTTCACCGGCCTTTGGCGCCGGCGCATGATCCTCGGCGAGTGGGTCGTCGCTGAGGGTGCGATCTACGACGCGTACGACGAGCAGCAGCACGTCGTCGACGAGCTGCCCCCGATGCGCCGCTACTGGGTCGGCATCGACTACGGCACGGCGAACCCTTTCGCCTCACTGCTGCTCGGCCTCGGCGACGACGACCGGCTGTACGTGGTGAACGAGTGGCGCCACGACTCCCGCGCCGCACACCGCCAGATGACCGACGCGCAGTACAGCCGCGCCGTCCGCGACTGGCTCGCCGAACTGGACGTCGTCCCTGAGTGGACGTTCATCGACCCGAGCGCCGCCTCGTACTCCAATCAGCTTTGGGCCGACGGGCACCCCGGCGTCACCCGCGCGGTGAACGACGTCATCGACGGAATTCGCAGCGTGTCGAACGCCCTCGATGCCGGCCTGCTGCGCATCCATCGCTCGTGCGAGGGGCTGCTCGGCGAGCTGCCCAACTACGTGTGGTCAGAAGAGGCCGCCGCCCGCGGTGAAGACAAGCCGGTGAAGAAAGACGATCACAGCGTCGACGCCCTGCGCTACGTGATCCATTCGACGGCGCACGAGTGGCGTCCCCTGCTCACGCACGCCGCATAACCCAACCCGACCACGGCCCCCGCCGCCGAGTCGGCGCGGGGGCTTTGCCATGCCCAAGGGGGGCCGCCATGCGCGCCGACTGGACCGACCGATTCCTCGCCCGCGTCACCGACACCCCGGCCGGCTGCTGGCAGTGGACCGGCTACCTCATGCCCAACGGGTACGCCCGCATCGCCGTTGGCGGCGAGCGCCAGTACGCGCACCGCGCCTCGTACGAGGCGCTCGTCGCCCCGATACCCGCCGGTCTCGTGATCGACCACCTGTGCCGCAACCGCGGGTGCGTCAACCCCGCCCACCTGGAACCGGTGACGCAGAGGGTCAACGTACTGAGGGGCGAGTCGCACGTCGCCGCCCGCGCCCGACAGACCGAGTGCATCCACGGCCATCCGTTCGACGAGGCCAACACCTACCGGGCGGCCGGCAACGGCACCCGTAAGTGCCGCACGTGCCGCACGGCCGCGCGCGCCCGCGCCCGCACGCGCGCTCGGAGCAGGACGGGGGTGGACTGTGCCGCTGCCTGACACCAACGCCCCGTGGCCCCCGCCGCACCTCGCCGCCACCCTCGCCGAGATCCGCGTCGACGACGCTTGGTACTCGGGCGACCCCGCGAAGCTGACCGCCGTCTACGGCAACAGCCCGACACGCAAGGACGGCACCTCGCGCCTGTGGGGGCGCCGCCGGACACCGACGCCCGGCAAGCGCGACGCTCGCCTGCACATCCCGCTCGCCGGCGACATCGCCACCGCGAGCGCGGATCTCCTCTTTTCCGAGCCGCCCACGTTCACCGTGACGGACCGCCCGACGCAGGACCGGCTCGACGAACTGACCGACGCCGACGGCATCGCGAACACCCTGCTCGAATCCGCCGAGGTCGCCGCCGCCCTCGGCGGCGTGTACCTGCGGATCACCTGGGATCACTCGCTCGTCGACCGGCCGCTGCTCACCACCGTGCACCCGGACAGTGCGGTACCCGAGTTCTCGTTCGGCATCCTGCGCGCCGTCACCTTCTGGCACGAGCTTGCCTCGGACGGCGCGACCGTGCTCCGCCACCTCGAACGGCACGAGCGCGGGCGCATCCTGCACGCCCTCTACCAGGGCACACCCGACAACCTCGGCCGGCGCGTCCCGCTGACCGAGCATCCCGCGGTCGCCCCGCTCGCCGACGCCCTCGGCCCCGACGGCGAGTCGATCGAAACCGGCATCGAGCGGTTGACCGCCGCCTACGTCCGCAACATCGGCCCCAACAGGAAGCACCGCGGCTCGGACTTCGGACGCTCCGACTACGCCGCCCCGCTGTACGACCTGCTCGACGCCCTCGATACGACATGGACGAGTTGGATTCGCGACATCCGCCTCGCCCGCGCCCGCCTGATCATCCCCGACGCCTACCTGCGCGACCACGGCCCCGGCCGCGGCGCCTCGTTCGACGACGACCGGGAAATCTGGCAGCTCCTGAACATCCCGCCCACCGAACAGGGCGGCATCACCCTGAGTCAGTTCGCGATCCGGGTCGAGGAACACGAGAGGAGCGCCGAGGCCGCGACCCGGCAAGCCGTCCGGTCCGCCGGCTACGCCGCGCAGACCTTCGGCATCGACGACCAGGGGGCCGCGATTACCGCGACCGAGGTCAAGGCCAAGGAGCGCCGGAGCCTCACCACCCGAGGCAAGAAGATCCGGTATTGGTCACCGCCCCTCGGCGAGATGCTGCACGTCATGCTGCTGCTCGACCGGATCATGTTCAGTCGGGGCATCGTGCCCGAGCGTCCCCGGATCGCGTTCGGCGGAACCGTGAGCGAGGACCCGGCTGCCCTCGCGCAGACCCTTTCCCTGTACCAGCAGGCGCAGGCCGTCAGCGTCGATACCAAGGTTCGGATGATCCACCCTGAGTGGGACGAGGACGCGGTGCAAGCCGAGGTCGGCCGCATCCTCACCGAGACCGGGCAGGCCGTGCCCGACCCGATGCAGGCCGGCGCTCTCCCCTAATCATGCTGCTCACACGTTCTCGTAATTGAGCTCGTCTCGCCCACGATCCATCATGGCGTGATACAGGCCCTTATCGGGAGGGCTCCATTTATGCTCTTCACTAACGGCTTTAGCAGTCTCCACCATTGCATCAACGTAGGCGTTCACCGCATCGCGCAGCTCTTTACCGGAGACCAATTCAAGCTTGATTTTCGATTGAGTTAGACGTGCGGTAGCCGTTGCCGTTTCCGCTCGAAAGGACCGTATCGGCTCGTTGTTTTTGACTCGATCCCACAGATCGTTTTCCATTTGCCAGTAAGCGTCTGCCGCATCCATGAACCCGTCAATGGCCGCGAGCTTTTCGCGACGCTTCCCCGAACGAGTACTAGCCCGCTCCTCCTCTTGCTTGAGTGCAAGTTGAGCACTCGCAGCGCTCTCGGCTGTGGACTTGGTTGCCCGGTAGCTAAGAATTCCCGCGCCAACAGTACCGAGCAGCGTGGCCAATATGCCCGCAAGGGCGAGCCAAAAAGTGGCATTGAAAGTTGAATCAGCAGCTAGATTCACGGCGTTAGCGAACATCGCAAGCGCCCCTTTTCGCTCACCGAGAGTTCCCCTCTTCCATTAGCCCTCGCTGTCCCCTGAGCGGCAAGTTGGCAGGGTACTAACGGCCGCTTCTCGGCTGATCACGGGAGGGGGCGCTCGTGCCGATCCACCCGGGAATGGTCGAGGATCTCTCGGTCGGCGTCCGCGACCTCTACGCGGACGCCGAGCAGCGGCTGCTCGGCATCGTGGCCCGTCAGTTGGCCGACGGGTTCGAGGCCCCGGGGTGGGCGACCAACAAGCTCAGGGACATTCAGGCGCTGCGGCGCGGCGCGCAGGGTGTCGTCGATGCCCTCGCCGAGGCCACGCGGTTGGACGTGTTCGACGCCGTCGCCGAGGCGTACAACGTCGGCGCCCGGTCCGGGCTCGCCGAACTCGGGGCGCTGCACGACAACGACCTGCGCCGGATTGCCGAGACGACGCCGAACACGCGCGCCGTCGATCGGCTCGCCGCCGAGACCGTCGAGCTCGTCACGGCCACGCACCGCGGGATTCTCCGCGGCGTCGAGGACAACTATCGGCAGGTGATCGCCGAGGTGTCGGCGACTCCCCTGCTCGGCGTCGACACCCGCAGGCAGGCCACCCAATCCGCGATGGAACGGTTTGCCGATCGGGGGCTGCGGACGTTCGTCGACCGTGGCGGGCGCGCGTGGCAGATGACTTCCTATGCGGAGATGGCGGTACGGACCGCGACCGGACGGGCCGCGGTCGAGGCGCACGGCGACAAGCTGCGCGCCGCGGGCCTCGACCTCGTGATCGTCAGCAACGCGCCGCACGAGTGCCCAATCTGCAAGCCGTTCGAGGGCAAGGTGTTGAGCCTCGACGGACCGGGCGGCGCCCGTACGGTCGAGGTCGAGCACGCCGTCGAGGACGGGCGCACCGTCCTCGTAGAGATCGCGGGCAGCATCGACGAGGCGCGGCAGCGCGGTTTCCAGCACCCCAATTGCAGGCACAGCCTGTCGGCATTCCTCCCCGGGGTGACCCGGGCCCCCGTCGAGCACTCCGAAGACCCCGACGGGTACGAGGCCACGCAGCGGCAGCGCGCGATCGAGCGCGGGATTCGGCGTTGGAAGAACCGCGCCGCCGCAGCCACGACCCCCGAGGCTCGGCGGGTGGCCGAGGCCAAGGTGCGGCAGTGGCAGGGCAACCAGCGCGCCCACCTCGCCGATCACCCCGAGCTCATCCGGCGTCGCGAGCGCGAGCAGCCCGGGGCCGGCAACCTGCCGAGCACGGCGCCGCGTCCGCCGCAGGACGCGTTCGAGGCCGCGCGCGTCCGCTCTGGCGACGAGCGCACCCTGCCGGAGATGACCGACGAGCAGCTCGGCGCCGCGATCCGGCCCGGGGTGCTCGATCAGCGAGACCTCGACCGCATCCGCGGCGAGGCCGAGCGCCGCGACGAGCAGGTGCTGCTCGACCGCATCCGGCCGCAGGGCCGGCTCGTCGAGAACCTCTCGCAGTTCTCCGACGACGAGCTCGCCGCCGTCGCCCTCCACCTCGGCGACGACGACATGCTGCGGATCATGGGCGAGATGGACCGGCGCGACATCGACGCCGCCATGCCCGGTATCCGCCGCGACCTCGTCGGCATGGCCGAACGCGACCTCGCCGCCCGCGCCCGCAACGTTCCAGAGGACCGGGCGGCGATCGGCGCTGAAATTCACCGCAGAGCCGCGCTCGAGAATTTGTTACCGGCCGGTAGGCTCGCCGCCGACCTGTCCGCACTCGGCGACGACCTGCTCGTGTGGGGCGTGCGCTACGCCTCCCCCGAGGACGCCGCCCGGATCGCCGCCGAGATCGACCGCCGGTACCCCACCGCGCCGCCGCCCGCCCCCGCGGGCGCACGAGTCGCCGACACCCTCGCCACCCGGGCCGCCCTCGACGAGGCCATGCAGCCCGTACGCCTCGACGACCCGCCGCCGGCCGACCCCGACGAGTGGGGCGCCTACGGACGCGACCTCGAAAAGGGCCCCGACGGGACCGAGCACATGTCCGCCGTCGAACGGTGGGCGTACGAGCGGGAACTCGAAGCACGCGCGGCTCGCGAGGCGTACAGCCGCAAGGAGATCCGGGAGATGTACCGCGAGCACGTCTATTTGCAGGTGCTCGCCGCCGAGGACTACACCAACGGATTCATGCTGAACCGTCGGGCGCGCGCCGCCGGCGTCGACCCGTTCTCTCTGTTCAGCGGCCCCGCACACGTCGCCTACGCGAGGGCGAGTGAGGACCTGATCCGCTTCTGGGAAGAGGTCTCGCCGCGGGTCACGCTGACCGAGTTCACCGAGCAAGTGACCGGCGCCCGGACCGCCGCAGGAGATACCGCACGCGCCGCCCGCGAGGACCAACGCAACAAGTTCTAGGGGGTGATCGCTTGGGGTTCCGCGAGGACGCCGTGCGCGCCCGCGAGTCCGGCGCCGCCGCCGCGGTCGCCGGCCGCCCGGCGACCGAGTGCCCACACCGCGGCGACGAGCCGCTGCTGCGCGCCGCATGGGTGCGCGGGTACGTCGCCGCCGAGCAGCAGCTCGACCCACCCGAGCCGTAGCCGCTCCCCCCTCTATAGGGCCGCCGATCCGGCGGCTCTTCCTTCATGCCCGCACGAGCCCCGGAGGGCCGACCCACCATGCCCGAGAACATCCTCGACGGCACCCTGCCCACCCACCCCCGCACGGGCGAGCACGCCCTCGGCTTCCGCCGCGACGGCCGCCCGATCTGGCCCATCAAGGGCGGCTCGGGCGAGGGCGGCGACCCGGGCACCGCGCCCGCCGCGGACCCGGCCACCGCCCCGAACACCGACCCCGCCGCCCTGCCGGCCGCGAATCCCGCCGCCGAGCAGCAGCTCGCCGAGGCAACGACCCGAGCCGAGCAGGCCGCGGCCGAGCGCGACGATCTACGCGCCGCCCTTGACGCCGTGACCCGCGCGCTCAACCCCAACGGGGGCGAGGCCGAGCAGGACCCGACCAAGCTCGCCGCCGCTGTCGCCGAACGCGACCGGCTGCTCGCCGAGCACGCCGGCGAACTGCGCTCGGCCCGCGTCGAACTCGCCGTCGCCCGCGCCGCCGCCGACCAGGGCGCCCGCGGCGACCGCCTGCTGAACTCCCGCAGCTTCCTTGCCTCGGTCGCCGACCTCGATCCGACCGCGGCCGAGTTCGACACCAAGCTCGCCGCCGCAATCACCACGGCAGTCACGGCCGACCCCGACCTCTACCGCGCCGCACCCGCAGGGCCGCCCCGCGGCGGCGCCGAGTTCCACGGTGCCCCGGGCGGCGAGCGCCGCGCCGCCACGCTGCACGACGCCGTCGCCGCCCGCATGAGCGGCGCCTAACCCCCAGGAGAAACGCTTTGCCTACCTCCCTTGCCGAGGCGCGGAACAACGCGCAGGACGACGTCGACACGATGGTGATCGACGAGTTCCGGAAGTCGTCCGACATCCTCGACCGCCTCACCTTCGACAACGTCGTGTCGCCGACCGGCGGCGACACCCTCACCTACGGATACCGGCGCCTGATCACGCAGCGCTCGGCCGACTTCCGCGCGCTCAATTCGGAGTACACCCCGGCTGAGGTCCAGACGCAGCGCTACACCGTCGATCTCGTTCCGCTCGGCGGCTCGTTCCAGATCGACCGGGTGATCGCCCGCATCGGGCCGGCCGCCTCGGGCGCCGTCACTCTCAATATGCAGCAGCTCATCAAGGCATCGCGGGCGCGGTTCGCCGATGCCGTGATCAACGGCGATAAGGCCGTCGAGACGAACGGGTTCGACGGTCTCTCGAAGATCCTCACCGGTAGCTCGACCGAGTACCTGCCGCTCGCGAACGGCGTCGCCGCCGGGTTCCTCGACTGGACCGCGATCAACGACAAGGCCGCGGCGCTCGCCGCGCAGACCCACATCGACAACTGGCTCGCCGCCATGGATGACGCCCCCGATGTGATCTACGGCAACCGCAAGACCCTGTCGCTCTTCAAGCGGATTGCGGCATGGACCGAGCAGCTCGACAAGACGACCGACGCGTTCGGCCGTCCGGTCACCGCGTACAACGGCATCCCGTTGATCGACCTCAAGAGCAAGGCGGGGAGCAACGCCGATGTGATCGGCCTCGTGACCCGCGACCCGGACGGCGCGGGCGGGGGCGGGAACGTGACCGGTCTCGGCGACCTGTACGCCGTCCGGTACGGGCTCGACGGGTTCCACGGTGCCTCTGTCGGGGGCGGCTCGCCGCTCGTGAACACGTGGCTCCCCGAGTTCGACCGCTCCGGCGCCGTCAAGACCGGTGAAGTCGAAATGGGGCCGGTTGCCCCCGTTCTCAAGGCGACGAAGGCCGCCGCGGTACTGCGCAACATCAAGAGCGCGTGATGCCCGTGATCATGCGCATCACGGCCCCGGTCACCGACTTCACCGGCGACGGGCCCGGCGGGATTCCCTTCGTCGACGGCATCGCGACCACGAGCGATCCGGCCGTGATCGGCTACTGCCAGGGGGCCGGCTACACGGTCGAGCCCCTCGGCGACGATCCGCCGGATACCGAGCAGCACAGCGAGCAGGACGGCCCGGCCGACACCACGTCGACGGGCCGTTCTGCTGCCCGCAGCAAGAGGGGGTGATCGTGGCCCGCCAGCCCTACGCGACCCCCGAGCAGCTCGCCGCATGGACCGGGCAACCGGCCCCCGCGGACGCCGAACGGCTCCTCGCACGGGCCGGCGAGGACATCGACTCGGCCCTGCTCACCGCGATCTACCCCGTCGACGAGGACGGCGACCCCCTCGACCCCGAGGTGCGCGCCGCCCTCGCCAACGCCACCTGTGCGCAGGTCGAGCATCAGCTCGCCGGCGGCGATGACGGGACCGGCGCCGGCGGACTCTGGGACTCGGTCAGCATCGGCCCAGTGAGCCTGTCGGGGCGCAGCTCGCGCACCGCGGCGGCCGGCGTCGAGCTCGCTCCGCGCGCCGACCGGGCGCTGCGCCGCGCGGGTCTGACCCCGGGGCGGGTGATCGGATGGTGAGCCGTATCCCCGAGGTGCTGCTGCGCCACCGCATCACGATCGAGCCGTACCTCGGCGAGTCCGCGTATGGGCCCCGCTACGGCGCCCCAGTCCCCGCCGTGCCCGCCCTCATCTCGCCCGCCGTCCGCATGGTGCGCACGCCCGACGGGCGCGAGGTCACCAGTAGCGCGCAGGTCATCGCCGCGCCCGATCTCGACTGTCCGCCCGGATCGCGGGTCACCCTGCCTGACGGCCGGACGGCGACCGCGCTCTCGATCACCCGCCACAGCGCCCCGGGCCTGCCCGTACCGGCCTGCTCGGAGGTGATGTGCGAATGAGCCGTGCCCGCCTGCGCTGGAACGGCGACGCCGCCACCGCCGCGATCAAGCAGGCCGCCGCCCGCGGACTGCTGCTCAGTGCCGAGCACGTGCTCGGGGCGAGCAGGCAGCGCGTACCGATCGCCGAGGGCACCCTCGAACGCTCCGGCGCGACCTCGGTCGACGAGGCCACCATGACGGCCGCCGTCAGCTACGACACCCCGTACGCCGCGCGGGTCCACGAGGACATGACCGCCCGGCACTCCCCCGGCCGCTCCGCGAAGTACGTCGAGTCGGTACTGCCCGAGACCGCCGGCGAGGTGCAGGCCCTGATCGCCGCGCAGATCCGGCGGGCGCTGCGCTCATGACCTACACCGTCGACCTGCTCGACGGTCTCGCCCGCCTGCTGCACGAGCAGGGGGTCGGCATCTACCGCCCCGACGGCGTGTACGCCGCGGGCGAGACCGCGATCACCATCGCCGCACTTCCCCCCGTTCCCGACCGCGTGATCTGCCTCGCCGCCTACCCGGTCACCGACTCCCCCGTGCTCACCGACACGACCACCGGGGTTCAGGCGCGCACCCGCGCGGGGGCCGACCCCCGCGAGGTCGACGCCCTCGACGACCAGGTGCACGAGGTGCTGCACGCGTCCGGACCGCACCGCTTCGGCGCCGTCCCCGTGCAACTCGTCTACCGCGTCTCGGCCGCCCCGATCGGCGCCGACTCGGCCGGCCGCTGGGAGCGCTCCGCCAACTTCCACGTTCGCGCCCATCGGGCGCACCCCCACCTCGAATAAGGAGGCGCCCACTTGAGTACCCCGACGCCCCCGGCCGAGACCGTAACCGCGCTCGCCCGCCGCTACCGCCTTGAGCTGGACATGGGCACGACGCCCGGCACCCCGATTTGGACCCTCGTTCCGGGAGTCACCGAGTTCACGCCGAAGATCGAACCGACGCAGCAGGAGGTGACGACCTACGACGCCGAGGGGTGGAGCGAGCAGGCCGTGACCATGCTCGCGTGGTCGATCGAGACCACGATCGCCCACCGCGCGCACCCCGTGACCGGCAAGTTCAACAGCGCCCAAGAGGCCCTGCGCAAGGCATCCCGCAGCTTCGGCGCTAAGTCGTACGTGAGCGTCCGCTACTTCGACCGCAACGGCGCCGACGACGCGCAGCAGGGCCTCGCCCTGGTGACGTGGGAACCGGATGGGGGCGGCCCCGACGAGGTCGACACGATCAAGGTCACCTTGACCGGATCGGGCCCGCTCGCCGAGATCACCAATCCCGCGGCCGGTGGCGGAACCTTCGCTGCCAAGGGGGGTGACGCGTAGTGGCGTTCGAGGAACTCGGCGAACTGCTCGACGAGTCGATCGAGCTGCCCGTCGCCGGCCGCCTCTACACCGTGCCCGCGCCGTCGGCCGAGATCGGCCTGCGGACACAGGCACTCATCCATGCCGCCGCGGTCGCCGCGGACGGCGGGCGCGCCGACGAACAGGTGCTCGGCGACGCCGCCGAGCGCGACCTCTACCGCGACGTACTCGGCCCCGCTCACGACGAGATGATCGCCGACGGCGTGAAGTGGCCGACCCTCAAACACTGCGCGATCACCGCCATGGTGTGGATCGCGCAGGACAAGACGGCCGCGGAACGTTACTGGACCGCGGCCGGCGACCCTTCTCGACTGGCCCCGAACCGGGCGGCCCGCCGGCACCAGTCGGGTGCGGCGAGTTCGACGCCGAGTCGGGGCTCTACGAGTGGTACGAGTACCCGCCCGGCGCCCGCCCGCGGCGCGGGCAAGAAGGCCCGCAAGCGTCACTGACTTGGGCGGCGATCCTCGCCGAGTGGCCGCTCGTCGAGGCTGATCTGCACGAGGTCTACGGCATCGACGTAGGCGACCCCGGGCTGCTGCAAGCCCGTTCCTGGCGATGGCTGCGCGTACGCATCCTCGCTCTTCTCTCGGCCGAGTCTCGCCTCGCCCGGGTGCTCACCCCTCCGCCCGATGCCTCCCCGACGGGAGGTGCACCCGCCAGGAGGTGAGCCCGTGGCCCTCATGGTGGGCGAGCTCGCCGCCACGATCACGATCGACGACTCGGGCGCAGATGCCGGAATGGCGCGCGCCCGCGCCGCGGTGCAGGCGGGCGGCGACCAGATCGCCGCCTCGGCCGATCAGGCAGGGCAGGAAGCGGGCGACGCCCTCGGCGACGGTCTCGCCGAGGGCGCGGCCGACGGCGGCGAGCGCGCGTCCTCCGGCATGGGGGCCGCGCTGAAAGGTTTCGCCGCCGCCGCGGTAGGCGGGGCGATCGGTACCGCGCTCATGGGCGGCATCGCCGAAGCCATGGACCGCGGCAAGGTCGCCGGCAAGCTGCAAGCGCAGCTCGGCACCTCGGGCCCGGTGGCCAAGGAATACGGCAAGGTCGCCGGCGCCCTCTACTCAGGCGCCATCGTCGAGAGCGTCGCCGACGGCGCCGACATCTTGAAGGGGATCGCGCAGCAGGGTCTGCTGCCGCCCGAGGCGACGCAGGGCCAGATCAAGCAGATGGCGACCCGCGTCGCTGATACAGCCTCGGTCATGGGCGAGGACGTCGGCAAGGTGTCCCGCGCCGTCGGCGTGATGCTGAAATCCGGCATCGCGAAGAACGCCGAAGAAGCAATGGACGTGCTCGTAAAGGGCAGTCAGTCGGGCACCAATGCGGCCGAGGATTTGCTCGACACCTTCGCCGAATACCCCACGCAGTTCCGAGACTTGGGGCTCGACGCCCAGACAGCAATGGGCCTCATGCAGCAGGGCCTGCAAGGCGGCGCACGCGACGCCGATACGGTCGCGGACGCGCTGAAAGAGTTCGCGATCCGCTCGAAGGACATGAGCAAGGGAAGCGTAGAGGCTTTCCAGTCCATCGGGCTCAACGCGGACGTAATGGCGAAGACGTTCACCAAGGGTGGACCGGAAGCCTCGAAAGCCCTCGGGGAAGTCCTTACCCGCATCAAGGCAATCAAGGACCCCGCCGAGCGAAATGCGACGGCCGTCGCGCTATTCGGAACCAAGGCCGAGGATCTACAGCAAGCCCTTTTCAAGCTCGACCCGAAAACCGCCGTCGCCGCCCTCGGCAATGTCAAGGGCGCGACGGATGCGGCGGGCGACGCAATGCGAGACAATGCCGCGACGAAATTCGAGGCATTCAAGCGGGCGGCGATCGACAAAGTCGTAACTGTACTCGGGAACAACGTCGTTCCCGCGCTCGAAACGGCGGCCGACTGGATCGGCGAGGGTGGCCTCGGCGGCGCGCTGCGCGCGTCGGTCGGGTGGATCGGCGAGCACTCGACGGCGCTCTCGATCGCCGCCGGCGTGATCACGGTCCTGATGATCCCGACGCTCGTCGCGCTCGGCATCACCGCATGGACAACCACCACGGCCGTTGTCACCGGTTGGGCCACGCAGACCGCGGCCGGCGCCGTTGCAGCAGCGAGGTTCGTCGCGCTCAACATCATGATGTTGGCGGGGTGGGTGTCTCAGGGCGCGGGCGCGGCTGCTGCCGCGCTGCGCGTGGTCGGCGCGTGGGTGCTCATGGGCACGCAGAGCCTGATTCAAGGCGCCCGCATGGCCGCTGCCTGGCTTATCGCCATGGGCCCGGTAGGGCTCATCATCGCCGCCGTGGTCGGCATCGTTGCGCTTGTCGTCGCCAACTGGGACACGATCGTTTCGGCGACGTCGGCCGCTTGGGATTGGGTGTGGGGCAAGCTCAAGTGGGTCGGTCAGATGATCCTCGATTTCTTCCTGAACTGGACGCTAGTCGGGCTGATCATCAAGCACTGGGATGCCATCAAGAGCGGGACCGTATCCGCCTGGAATGCCACCGTTGAATGGGTCCGCGGCATCCCGGGCCGCATCGTTGATTTCTTCCTGAACTGGACGCTCGTCGGGCTGATTATCAAGCACTGGGATTCGATCAAGTCGGGCACCGTGCGCAAGGCCGGTGAAATGCTCGATTGGGTGCGAGGTTTGCCCGGAATGATCGCCGGATACTTCGGCAATTTCGGCTCGATGCTCTACGACAGTGGCCGTGATCTGATCTACGGATTGTGGAACGGCATCCGGGGCATGGGCAGTTGGCTGCGGTCAACCCTGATGTCTTGGGCCAAGAATCTCATTCCGGGGCCCATTGCAAAGGCGCTCGGAATTCACTCTCCGAGTCGCCTCATGCGCGACAAGATCGGAAAGTTTATCCCCGCGGGAATCGTCGAGGGCATCAAAGCGGGCGCCCCCGCGATCGACCGCACCATGCGCAGCCTCGTCCCGGTACCCGCCGGCCCGCAGTTCGCCACCGCAGGCGCACCCGGCAACGGCGCGCGCTCGGGCGGGGGTTGGGGCGGTCCGGCCGTCCACATCGAGAACTGGAACGCAGGCAGCGCGACCGCGGATCAGACCGCGGCGGCGCTCGCCTGGCACGCCAAGGGCAGGGGGTGACCGATGGCTGCGGGCGACCGCGTCGCCGTCCCCGGACACGTCCAGTTCGGTGACGAGCTGCTGCTCGGCCCCGGCACCGCCTACCGGTGGCGGACCCTCGACGGCTGGGAGGACTCCCCCGCCCTCGACTCGGGCACGGTTCCCCGGTCGGATGCGCACGGCGCCTACCTCGGCCGGCTGCTCGCACAGCCGCGGACGATCACGATCGACGACGTCGTGATCCGTACAGAGCCGCGCCGGATGGGCGCCGCCGTGCGCACCCTGCGCGCGGCGACCGCGCTCCGCGACGACGAGCAGCCGCTCGTCGTGCAGCTCGACGACGAGCCGCCCCTGCTCTCCTTCGCCCGCTGCCTACGCCGCTCGGTCCCCGTCCAAGTGGGCGGGTACGCGATCGGCATCGTGCAGGGGGCGGCGCTCCAATTCGAGGCGACCGACCCGCGCCGGTACAGCCTCGTCGAGCAGCAGGCCGAGACCGGTCTACCGTCGGCCGAGCCTGGCCTCGACTGGCAGGTGTCCCCGGGGCCGGAACGGCTGCTCTACCCCGTCCAGTTCGGAAGCCCTGGCAGTACGGGGTCGCTGCTCGCCGTCAACGAGGGCGACGCCCCGAGCCATCCCGTGATCTCGATCCGTGGCCCGGTCTCCCTTCCGTCCGTGACCAACCTCGCCACGGGCGAGGCGGTCGAGTACGACATCGACCTCGCGCTCGACGACGAGCTGCTCGCCGACACCCGCGAGGGCACGGTCACCCTGAACGGGACCGCGGCGCGGCTATACACCGCGACCGCCCGCAGTGCCCCCGAGAACCTGTTCGTCCTCGCCCCCGGCACGACCTCGCTCCTGTTCCGGGCGGCGCCCGGATCAACCGACCCCCGCGCCTCGTGCTCGCTGCGATGGCGCTCCGCCTACTGGTAAGGAGGTACCGACGTGACCGTGCGCGCCGGATGGCTGCTCCCCGCAGGCCAGACCCGCGAAGACACCCGCCTCGTGCCGCTCGGCACGATGGCGCCCGAGTCCGCGATGACCTCCCGCGACGGCGTGATCGCCGGCGGAACCGCGCTCGCCGCAACGGGCATCGCCGCCATGCAAGTACAGCTCGCCGTCGGCCGCGCCCTCGTGCAGGGCACCGACGCGCAAGGGGCCTACCCCGTCGCCGTCACCGCGCCCGAGACCCTCACCGTCGCCGACGGACACGCGCAGTTCGGGCGCATCGACGCCGTGGTGCTGCGCGTCCTCGACTCCTCGTACGACATCAACGGGCAGACCCTCGCCCGCGCCGAGATCATCCAAGGCGCCGCGACCTCGCCCCCCGTCGCCCCGACCCTGCCCGCCGCCGCGCTGCGGCTGTGGGAGATCACGGTTCCCGCCGGCACCTCGGCCGGTACCGGCGGGATCACCTGGGCCTCGGCGCTCGCCGACCGCCGCCGCTACACCTCGTCGTACGCGGGGATCATCCCCCGCGGATGGGGACTCGGCTTTTCCGGCTCGTACCCGGGCCAGTACCGCGACAACGGGACCGGCCTCGACCGGTGGGACGGCGCAGCGTGGCAGCCCCTCGAACCCACCGTCGGGTGGACACCGCTCACCCTCGCCTCGGGCTACACCAACAACGGCAACGCGCAGGGCGACATCAAGTACCGGCGGATCACCGTCGCCGGCGTCCCCTTCCTACAGCTGAGAGGCGGCGTCTCGTGGGCGACCTCGGGCTCGCCGCCGAACACCGGGAACCTGCTCACCGCAGTGCTGCCGGCAAACTGCCGCCCCGCCGCCCTCACATCCGTACCGATCGCAGCAGGCGGCGCAGCGATCAAACTCGACGCGCAGACCAGCGGGCAGCTACGGCTCATCTCCAGCGCGGGACTGACCACGTGGGCCGCCCTCTCCGGGGTGCAGTACCCCCTCGACGCGTAAAGGGGGTGATCGTCTGATCGCCCCCGCGTACCGGGTCGTCCTGTGCGACCTGCGCACCGATCAGGTGCTCGACATCCTGCCCGTGAGCGACGTCTCGCTCGACGACTACATAGGCAAGATCGGCTCGGCCGCCGCGACCGTGCCCCTGCCGAACCGGCAGATCGCCGCCCGCGTCCGCGATGCCCTCGACCTCGGCCGTACCGCGATGTGGATCGAGCGAGGCCCTGACATCTGGTGGGGCGGAATCCCGTGGACAGCCAACCTCACGAGCAGCGAGCGCGGCGACCTCGGGCTGCGGATTCAGGCCGGAGGGTGGGCATCCTACCTCGACCACCGCGCCATTTTCGACACGCAGCAGGCCACCGCGGTTGATCAGTTCGACATCGTCCGGGGCCTGATCGACTACAGCGCGAGTCTGGCCGGCGGCGACATCGGCATCGAGTACGACGCCGAGCAGCTCTCGGGGGTCCTGCGCGACCGTACGTACCGCCGCTACGACCAGCCGCGCATACGCGAGGTCATCGACCAACTCGCCGCGGTCGAGGGTGGGTTCGAGTGGCGGATCGCGAGCTACCGCGACACGGGCAGCGGCCGGCGGATCAAGCAGTTGCAGCTCGGGGCGCCCGTGATCCGTACGGGCGAGTCCGAGATCGTCCTCGACCACCCCGGGCCGATCCTCTCCTACGACTGGCCCATCGACGCGACCGTGCGCGCCAACGTCTGGCAGAGCAGGGGAGCGTCAGACAACAGGAACCAAACCGCCGAGTCCCTGCCGATGATGACCGAGCTGCTCGTCGACGACGACCAGCTCGACGCCGGATGGCCGCGCCTCGACGGGACCTCGGATTACACCACCGTGACCGACCCCGCGACGCTCGCCGCGCACGCCCGCGCCGACCTCGCCGCCGCGCTCACCCCGCGGCCGATTCCCGAGCTGACGGTCGTCCTCGACCGCGTCCCGCTCTCGCCCGCGCTGCTCGGCGCAACCGTCCGCGTACGCATCCGGGATCTGTGGTGGGCCGAAGGGCTCGACCAGCGGTACCGCGTCGTCGGCCTCGCCATCAGTCCACCCCTACGCGGCCGGCCCGAGACCGCGAAACTCTTCCTGGAGGCCGCCTAGTGGCAGCAATCCCCCTCGACCTGCTCGACCGCATCCGCGAACTCGAACGCAAGGTTCGCGAACTCACCGGCCGCGCCAACATGCGCCCCGCCCTCGATCAGATCCTGCACGGCGACATCACCATCGGCGAGGGCGGACAGCTCATCGCCCAGACGCCCGAGGGCGTCGCGACTTTCAAGGTCGGCCAGACCCCACAAGGTGACTGGGGCGTGTTCGTCCGTCGGGCCTCCGGAACCCGGGCCCTTACGGTCGGCGACGACGTCCTCGAAGAGGATCAGATGATCCGCATCTGGAGCCGCGACAAAGAGCGCCCGACCCCAATCCTCATGGATGACGCGTTCTCCGACCGTTTCCTCGGCCGGCCCATGCTGCCGATGCAGCTCCACCCCACCGAGCGGCAGAACACCCCTCAGACCACCTATCAACCGGCGTGGTGGGGGTCAGGGCCGGCAACGCACGCGGTCGCCGAGATCGAGCTGTACACCTACGCCAACACCGGCGGCGGGCAGGTCAAGGTCACCATGAAGCCCGAGGGCGGAACCGCGATCACGGTCGCCGAGTACGACTGTCCGGCCGGCACGTGGACCAACAAGTTCATTACGCAGCCCATGCACGACGTCGAGTTCATGCAATGGGTCGAGTGGACGGTCGAGCACCGCAACAAGGAAGCAGGCCGGGACATCGAGACCCGCCTCTACTCGGCGCTTTACCGCCACACCTACACCCCCGACGAGGCCCCCCGCGTGCCGACCCGCACCCCGACGGCCGCAGCCACCGCACAACAGGGCACGGGCCCCGCGGTGAGCGAGACGACGCCGGCCGAACCCAAGCTGCTCGACTCCGTGCGCACCACATCAGGGCTGCGCACGATCGACGACTAAGGAGGGTCCTGCCCTGCTGCCCCCGTCCATACCCACCGTGACCGTGCGCGGTCGCTTCCTCGCCCCCGACGGCACGCCGCTGTCGGGGGCGCTCGTCTTCCGGGCACCCGCGACCCTGACCTTTCCGCAGGCCGACGTCATCCTCGGCGGGCCCGTATCCGTTCCGCTCGACGCGCAGGGCTCGATCGAGGTCACCCTGCCCGCCACCGACGCCCCCGACATGGACCCGACCGGGTGGGCGTACATCGTGACCGAGCAGCTGTCGGGCATCCCCGTAGGCCGCTCGTACAACGCGCTGTTGCCCCGGGCGCAGCCCGAGGTCGACCTCGCCGACATCGCCCCCACCGACCCCGCGAAACCGAACTACGTCGGAGTACCGGGGCCCGTCGGTCCGCAGGGCGTACCGGGCACCCCCGGATCGCGGATCTACAGCGGCGCCGCCGCGCCCGCGGCCGGCCTCGGCGTCGACGGCGACCTCTACGTGCGCTACGAGACCTCGACCGTCCTCGGCGTCACCTCGACGACCGTCTCGACATGGCAGCGCACCGCCGGAGCATGGGTGCAGCTCGGCGGCGACGTCCGCGGCGCCGCTTGGTACGTGAACACGACGAGCACGCCGAGCACCGGCACCCGGCCGGGCGACATGCTGCTGCGCACCGATACCGGCGACGTGTGGCAGCGCGGCGCAAGCGGGTGGGGGAGCGCCGTCGGCAATCTCCGCGGACCGAAGGGAGACACGGGCGCCACGGGCTCGACTGGCGCCACCGGTCCGGGCGGCGTCGTCCAGTCCGTCAACGGCAAGAGCGCCGCCTCGATCACCCTCAGCGCCGCGGACGTTGGCGCCCTCGCCACCACCGCGGCGGGCGCGCCGTCCGGCGTCGCCACGCTCGGCGCCGACGGCAAGGTGCCCGCCGCGCAGCTCCCCGCCGCGGGCGGGGGCGCCGTCGATTCCGTCAACTCGAAAACCGGCGTCGTCGTGCTCACCGCGGCGGACGTCGGCGCACTCGACCAGACCGCGGCCGATGCCCGGTACGCGCAGACCTCGGCGACCGTCCTACTCGCCGGCACGCAGACGATCAGCGGTGCCAAGACGTTCAGCAGCATCCCGTCAAGCTCGGCCGCGCCGACCACCGCGAACCACCTCGCGCGCAAGTCGTACGTTGACGCGCTCGGGGGCGGCGAGTGGCTCCCTTCCGATCACGGTCTGCTCACGTGGGCATTCGATCCCGCGCTCGGGCAGTCAACCGCCCTGTACCCCGGTAGCGGACCGATCCGGGTAACCGCCGTCATCCTGCGAGTCCCGGTCACCGTGACCCAGATCTGCTGGTTCGCCACCGGCTACGCGGGCGGACTCACCACCGGGTCATGGGCCGCGATCTACGACTCGGCCGGTACCCGCGTAGCCGCAACCGGCGACATGTCCACCGCCACGTACGAGCCGGCCGAGGTCCACACCGCGGGCGGAGCGACGATCAGCTCGCCCCTGACCGCGTCCTACGCGGCGCCCGCCGGCGTCTACTACGTCGCCTCGCGCTGGCAGTACAACACGACCACCGGCGACGGGCCGATGCTCCTCGCCTCGGAAAGCGGCGCGGGCGCCCCGCCCAATCAGTTCGGGCAGACCACCGTGCGCCGCTTCGGCGTCTACACCGCCGGCGCCGCCACGGCCCCCGCAACGATCACCGTCGCCTCGATGGAGAACGGCGCCAATCGCTTCTGGGTCGCGTTGTCCTAACTCCCTTTCCTCGTAAGCCCCGTGCCGCTTCGGCCGGGGCTTTTTCATGTCTGGAGACACCACACATGGCAGTCCCTTTCAGCCCTGACCGACTCGTCTCGATCCTGCGCGCCGAGGGCGTGCGCGTCGTCGAGGTCGACGAGTGGCGCACCCACAACCGCAACCACCGCGGCGCCTTCGGACCGATCAACGGCGTGATGATCCACCACACGGTGAGCTCGGGTACCGAGTCGTCGGTACGGCTCTGCTACGACGGATACGACGAGCTGCCCGGTCCGCTGTGTCACGGCGTGATCGCCAAGGACGGGACCGTTTACCTGATCAGCTCGGGCCGCGCGAACCATGCAGGGGGCGGCGACGGCCGCGTGCTCGCCGCGGTCGTCGCCGAGCAGTCCCTGCCCGCAACGAGCAAGCACGAGGGCGCGTCGGGGGCGGTCGACGGTAACGCCCACTTCTACGGGTTCGAGTGCGTCAACCTCGGCGACGGTGCCGACCCGTGGCCGGCCGAGCAGCTCGACGCGATCGAGCGGACCTCGGCGGCGATCTGCCGCGCGTACGGATGGTCGGCCGCATCCGTCATCGGCCACAAGGAGTGGAGCGACTGGAAGAGCGACCCGCGCGGCTGGTCCATGGACGACATGCGCGAGCGGATCGACCGCCGCCTCGGCCGCGCGCCCGAGCAGCCCAAGCCCACCGAGCCCCCGGGCCCGCAGTTCGCGCCGTTCCCCGGCGTCGCGTGGTTCAAGCAGAACCCCCGCTCGCCCCTCATCACCGCAATGGGGCGCCGACTCGTCGCCGTCGGGTGCAGCCGCTACTCGCAGGGACCGGGCCCCCAGTGGACGGAGTCCGATCGCCAGTCCTACGCCGCATGGCAGCGGCACCTCGGCTACTCCGGCGACGACGCCGACGGATGGCCCGGCCCGTCCTCGTGGGCAGCGCTCAAGGTCCCCAAGATCTAACCCCCGCCCATGGCCCGCCCGCAACCGCGGGCGGGCCGTCCCCACCCTGTGGAAAAGGAATCACCCATGACCGACGCAACCCGCCGCACCGTACGGACCGTCGTGCAGACCGTGCTCGCCCTCGCCGCCGGCCTGCCCCTGATCATCGACGCTGCGGGCATCCCGCAGACCGCCGCCGGCGTCGGCGTCGCCCTCGCCGTCGCCGGTGGCGTAACCCGCGTCATGGCGCTGCCCGTGGTCGAGGCACTGCTGCCCGCGTGGCTGCGCGCCGCCCCGAACGCCGACGCCGAGCTGCTCGCCCTCGACCGCAAGACCAGCGGGCGCCCGTGACCGACCCATCCCCGTCCGACGTCGCCCTCGAACTGGAACGGCTGCGCGGCGTCGTCGAGGCCGGTTTCGCCCGCATCGACGGATCGCTCGCACTGCTCGTGCAGCGATCCGACCAAGTCGACCGGCAGCTCGCCGACCACGAGGCCCGCCTCGACGCGCTCGAAAAGACCCGATGGCCGCTCCCGAGCGTCCTCGCCGTGGTTGCCGTGATCGGCCTCGCCCTCACCCTCTGGCAGACCGCCGCCCACTGAACACAGCGCGCCCCCGCCCCGGCCTCGTGCCGGTGGCGGGGGCGCCTTTTCTCGTTCCGGAGACAGGCGAGAGGGCCCTCGACGGTGCACTCGTCGAGGGCCCCCTGCTCGGGATCACCGTGTGCGCGATCTACACGACCGCGTGCACGGGAGGTGCTCCCCTTCCACCGCCGCCCGCCCCCGCGAGGGAGGCGCTATCCGGGCGGGCGGCGTGGTCTGTGCCGCGCGGTTTGGCGTGGCGCCCGCGCGGCGCTGGTGGCGAGATCCACGGGGCGGGCGGCGCCCCGTACCTCGGGGCCTGCGGCGCCTCAGCCCTCGGAGCGGCTGACGCCTCAACCCTCGGCAGGGGCGGCGCCTCGACCCTCGGAGCGGGCGGCGCTTCGGCCTTCGGAGCGGGCGGCGCCTCGACGAATACGACGACAGGTTCTTTCCAGCAGTAGCAGCGGTATCGCTTTCCGGGGCGGCTCGGCGCGGGGGTGACTGCTCGCTGCGCGCTCGGGAGCGAGGCCCACACCGCTGTGAGGGCGAGCAGACCGAGGCTTGCGCCGATCGAGATCGCGCCGACGAGTACAGGGTCGAGACTCATTCGGCCGCCTCACTCACTGCGCCGCGGTCGCAGACGAACAGGCCGAGCAGCTCACCCAGTTCGAAAACGAGGCCCCGGGCGTCGCCCTGGGGCACCTCGCAGATCGGGGTGCGGTTGCGGTCGATCAGCCATACGGCCGGCGTCCCGCTGGCATCTCCCGGCCGGAGTACGGCACCGATGTTCGGCTCGCTCCTCACGCCGCCCCCTCGTAGCCGATGCTGAACCCGAAGCGCTTCGTACCTGCGGCGCCGTTGGAGTCGACGTCCCATCGGTCTGCGAATCTCGACATGAGGAAGAGTCCTCGCCCGTTTTCTGCTCCCCACGGCGGCGCAATGCGTGGCACCCGCGGCAGCCAACCGGGGCGGTCGTCGTTCACCCAAACGGTGACGCTGTCCGAGCCCAGGGACACGTCCACCGTGATCAGGTTGGTACGCGTGTGCAGGTAGGCATTCGTGACCACCTCGGACACGCACAGCCGGAGCTGATCGACGATGTCCTCGTGCCCAAAGGCGACCACCAGAACGGCCACCAGGTCGCGAAGGATCTTCGGTGTCGTCGCGGCATGAGGCGCGACGAGCCTGTAGCTAACGCCCAGGTCGGGCGGCGGTGCGGGGGGTAAAGCGCTAGTGATCATTTCTTCGTCTCCCAACGCGGTCGAGCGCGCGTCGCTTGCTGCGCGTGGCGATGGCCGCCCCCGGGGTGACGACGCGTCAAGGCGCGTGTCAGCGGCTGCACTTCGCGTTTTGACTGCGTGCGACGCGGTGCTGCCAGGACCATAGGGTAAAAGGTTGGACCGGTACAACCCTGTACCCCTAGCAACCTTTGCGGGTGGACCCGTGACGCCGCAACCGGCAAACTCAGGTAGGACAAGGGGAAGGGACACATGCCGCCGAGGGACAATCCGACCGCCCGACAGATCCGCTTGGGCGCTGAGCTGCGGAAGCTGCGCGAGCGCGCCGGCATGACCGCGCGAGATGCCGGCGGCTTGCTCTCCACCGATGCAGCCAGGATCAGCAACATCGAGGCCGGCCGCCTCGGGATCAGCGACGAGCGCATTCGAAGGCTGTTCACGTTCTACCAATGCGACGATGACGCCCTACTCGCCGCCCTGTGCGCCATCGCCGCAGAGCGCCGAGGAACGCACTGGTGGGACGACTACCGCGGCATTCTCGCCCCCGGCTTCCTCGACATCGCCGAACTCGAACACCATGCGGTCGGCCTCCAATGCCTCCAGCCGATGACGTTTCCCGGCGTCTTGCAGACCGACGACTACGCGCGCGCCCTGTTCGCAGGCGTCATCCCGCAGGTACCGAGGGAAGAGGTAGACGCCCGAGTCGAGCACCGCATGAAGCGCCGCGCGATCTTCGATCGCGACGCGCCACTGCGATTCGAGGCGATCGTGCACGAGGCAGCACTGCGAATGAGGGTCGGCGGCCGGAAGGTCGCCCGGGATCAGCTCGAATACCTGCTGCAAGCGTCCGAACAAGAGTGGATCACACTCCGAGTGATCCCCTTCACGGCCGATGACTTCATCGAGGTCACACAAACCGTGATGTATGCGACCGGAGCGGTCCCGCAGCTTGACACCGTTCATATCGACACGCCTTTCGGCGGTCGCTTCCTGGACACAGCCGCAGACCTCGACCGGTATAGAGCCCTGCTCAACTTCGCCGAGCAGACCTCACTCGACCCCGACGAGTCGCGAAGTTTCATTCACCACATCGCAAGAGAACTGTGAGAAATCAGGGATGAACAGCGAATTCAACTGGCAGAAGTCGAGCTTCTCCGGGGGCGGCGGCGAGCAGTGCCTGCACGTCGCCAAGCACGAGGGCGAGATCCTGCTCTGCGAGAGTGACGACCCGGCGAGCATCATCACCACGTCACCCGAGAAGCTCGCAGCGTTCATCGCGGGTGTGAAGGCTGGCGAGTTCGACCACTTCGTCAACTAGCCCGTACCGGCACCCTCGGCGCCGCAAGCGCTTCCAACCCCCCACCTGACCAGGGCCGGGGGGTTTTTGCATATGCCAGTCTGCATGTTTGTACCGGTCCACCCTTGCAACCTCATTATACGTGGCGCTACGGTCTCACTGCGTCACCACAGCAGGGGCGGATTCGCCGCCCGTACCGCGGCTGACGTGGCACAACTCTGCCCGTAGCTGTACCCGTTGGGCAAAGTTCTCCCCGAGGTTGCACCCTGCCCGCCGTTCCAACACTGGCCCGGCAGAGTGCAACCAAGATGCCGTGGCAGGGAGGTACGAATGCAGGTGCTACGCCGTCACCCGGCCGCCAAGGGTCCAAGGTTGCAGGTGTGGACCGACCACGACCACGCCGTTGGGATGGGCGTTGTTATCGAGCGGGTGCGCTACAAGCGCGCGGGTGGACCGGTCGAGGTGCGCGCGCCGTTGCAGGTGGTCGCGAACCCCCGAGCCGCGGTTCGGGCCCTGCGTGTGGATATCCGCGGTGCCCACGTCTTCACCTTGACTCGCCACGAGATAGCGCGCGCACTCGAATGGGTCGATGGAAGCGGATGGTTGCAAGCGGTCTCCGCCCTTTACCGCGGCGAGGCAACCGGCTTCACGATCATTCTGCGGGACGGGACGTGTGCCGAGTGGCGGGTTCGGCCCGTCCGATTTCTCTCGCTCACCCCCGCGCATTCCGCCGACTGTGAGGTTCAGCCACAGCAAAAGCGACGGGAATTGAGCACATGAGTACCACGATCATCACGGAACACCCGGGCTGGCACGAGACCCCGGGCGGCGAGCCCGTACGCGTCGTCGAGCACCAGGGTGCCGCATGGCTCGCCCACTGGGAGCGCGAGCGCGAGCACCTGCTGCTGCGCCCCCTCGACGCCGACGCCGACGAGCAGCCCCCCGTCGCCTACACGTCCGCGGTCGACCTGCCCACGGCCGCCGAGGGGGCGCTGCTCCTCGACGAGTTGGTGTCTCTCGGCACGGTCGCACGGCTTACGAACCCCTCACTCTGGGACGCGATCACGACCGCCCTGCTCCGGCAGGTGGTGACCGCCACGCAGGCACGGAAGCGTCACCACGCCTACTACACCGCGTACGGACGCACCTTCGATACTCCGGCCGGCCCCCTACCTGTGGCCCCGGTACCCGCGCTCGTCCTCCAAATCTCCGATGACGGGTTCGCCGAGGTCGGCGCCAAATTCAGCCGCAAGGGGCTACGCGCCGCAGCGCGTGCCTACCTCGACCGCGGCGACCACTGGGCCACCCTCGACGCCGAAAGCCTCATCAAAGAACTCGTCGAGGTCCCGTACATCGGCCCATGGACCGCGGCAGCAGCCGCGGCCGACTTCACCGGTGACCACTCCGTTTACCCGCACGCCGACCTCGCCGTGCGCACGTGGGCCCGCCGCGCCGCCCCCGGCCTCACCCTGCCGAGCGCCGAGCGCGAGTTCGAGGCCCTGTGGCACCAATGGGCCCCTGCCCGCAGCCAACTGCACGCCCTGACCCTGTTCACTCTCACGTGGGGGGCCCATGCCGGTACCTACTCATGAACTGATCGTCGCCCCGTTCCTCGATCAGTTCCTCGTGTTACGCCCGGGGGACGCGAGAGGCGTCAAGATCAAGGGGCATCACTACCTCGAACTACGCCAGAGCGCCGAAGACAGCAGCCCCATCCCCACATGGCTGCACACCGCCGCGCTTAAGCAGTGGGGCCTCGACCTCGGCGGAAATCTGTCGAGCAGCGCCCTACTGGTGCGCGACTACTCCCCCCACGGGCACGGCCGCGCCTCGTACGAGGTCAACAACGGATGCAACTGGGCGTGCGATCACTGCATCTACGGCGACAAGAGGCACGAGGGTCTGCCCTGGGAGCCGCGGCAGAAACTGCTGCACATCCTGCGCGACGCCGGCGTGCTGTGGATCGAGCTCGGCGGCGGCGAGTGCACCATCGACCGCCATTTTCCCGAGACGTACGAGCTCGCCTACGACCTCGGCATGATGGTGGAGATCCTCACCAACGGCTCGACGCTGTTCCGGCCGCGCGTGCTCGACCTGCTCACTGCCCGCCGTCCGTACCGCGTCACCATGAGCGTCTACGGGGCCACCGAAGCAACGTTCGACGGGTTCACCCGGCGCCGCGGCGCGTTCAAGAAGTTCATGCGCGGACTATCCGCCGCGCGCGAGGCTGGCCTGCCGCTGTCCCTCAGCGTGGTCATCACACGGGAGAACGCGCACGAGGCCCCCGCCATGCGCGCACTCGCCGCGCAGTACGCGCCCCGCGTTCGCGAGTACAGCCACATGTCGCCGAGCTTCGCCGGCGGCGCCGAGCCTCTCGCGCTACAGGCCCCCGAATACCTGAACCCCCGTACCCCCTTCACCGGATGCGACGCCGGCCACACGTCATTGAACGTGTCCCCGATCGGCCTGGCGAGCGTCTGCAAAATCTCCCGCGACCACACGATTCCGCTGCTGCGGGACGGGGTCGCGGGTCTGTCCCGGCTCGGAGGTTTCGCCGACCAAGCACTACAGCGTCAGGGCGGCTGCACCGGGTGCAGCCTCCAAAAGAGCTGCACCACCTGTATGCCGCTCGTGAAGCTGCACCGCAAGGCCGACTCGCCTCTGAACCGCTACTGCCAACACGCCTGAAGGGAGGTGAACCCATGAGCATTGCTGTCGCCGTACAGATCACCAAGCGGCCGGCCGTCGACGATGAGATCGAATTCGTCGACGACCTCGACGCCGTCGCCGGCAACGAGGTGATGCGCGGCTGCGGGGAGGACAACCCCTACTAGGCCGCCACACCACACCGGGGCCGCCCGCACTGCGCGGGCGGCCCCGGCACCGTTTCAGCCCTACACTCCCGCCGTGGTGACCATGAGAATGCACTGGGAAGACCTACCGACCGCCACCCGCGACGCTGTCGCCGCCCGCACCGGGCCGATCTATGCGGCCTCGACCGCCGACGGCGGACTGAACAGCGAGATCGCCGCCACCCTCGACACCCGCGCCGGCCGCATCTTCGTCAAGGGGCTGCGCCGCGATCACCCTCGCGTGTGGACACAGAAGCGCGAAGCCACCATCAACCCGTACGTCGCCCCGCTCGCGCCCCGCCTGCTCTGGACCATCGAAGTCGACGAGTGGAACCTGCTCGGGTTCGAGCACCTCGACGGCCGCCCTGCCGACTACCGCCCCGGAACGAACGACCTCCCCCTCGTCGCCGAGGCGATCATCACCCTTTCCACCGTGCGCGCCCCCGCCGACATCGAGCTCAAGCAGATCGAGCAGCGGCTCGCCGACTACGTCGACAACCCCGACGACGCCGCACTGCTCCGAGGCGACACGCTGCTACACACCGACTGGACACCCGACAACGTCCTGATCGTCAACGACGCCGCCCGCGTGATCGACTGGGCATGGCCCACCCGCGGCGCCGCATGGATCGACGCAGCCTGTTGGGTCGTCTGGCTCGTGGCCGCCGGCCACACGCCCGCAGACGCCGAGCTATGGGCAGCCAAGACCCCCGCATGGGCCACCGCAACCGCCCGCGCACTCGACGTCTTCGCCACGGCACAGAAGCGTCTATGGGCCAGCATCGCGGCCGACTCGCCCGAGGTCCCATGGAAACAATCCCTCGCCGCAGCCGCGGAGCAATGGGCCAGCTACCGCCGCCGGTGACCGACCCGCTCATAGGCACGCCCACATGACTCCGCCCGCCGGCGCAGGATGCGCTCGGCGGGCGGAGTCATGTTCAGCGGCGGGCGCCGGTCAGGCGTCGAGCACCTGGCCCTCGCGCTTGACGACCGGCGGTTCCGTCGACCACGGAAACTCGATCCAATCGTCGGTCTTCTTCCACACGTACTCGCACTTCACGAGGCTGTGCGACTTCTCGTAGATGACCGCGGACCGCACTTCGGCGACGTGCCCGAGGCAGAAGTCGTGGACGAGCTTGAGCGTCTTGCCGGTGTCGGCGACGTCGTCGGCGATCAGCACCTTTTTGTCGGTGAAGTCGATCGCCTCGGGAACAGGTGCCAACATAACGGGCATTTCAAGAGTGGTGCCCACTCCTGTGTAAAATTCAACATTCACGAGGTGAATGTTTTTGCAGTCCAGCGCATACGCCAGACCGCCGGCCACGAACACGCCGCCGCGGGCGATGCTCAGGATGATGTCGGGCTCGTACCCATCGTCGGCAATCGTCTGCGCGAGCTCGCGCACCGCCCGACCAAAGCCCTCGTAGTTCAGAGTCTCGCGTACGTCAGTCACAGCGTTCAGTGTCCTTCGCAGCCCTCAGAGCCGCACTCGGGTGATTCAGATGCGGCCGGCCGGGCGGCGCGCACCGGCACACCGACGGGCGGAAACGGGGCGACGGGTTGACCTGCGAGAAACGGCTCGCTGCACCCGCCCGTGTGATTTACTCGGGACAACCAACGTGGTCCCGAGTTCATCCCGGTGATCACTACACGAGGTCGCGCTCGGGACAACCAGCGTGGTCCCGACACCCGTGTAGAACTCGACGTTCACCAGGTGGATGTTCTTGCAGTCGAGCGCGTACGCCAGACCGCCGGCGACGAAGACGCCGCCGCGGGCGATGCTCAGGATGATGTCGGGCTCGTAGCCGTCGTCGGCGATGGTCTGCGCCAGCTCGCGGACGGCGCGTCCGAAGCCCTCGTAGTTCAGGTTCTCTCGTACTTCACTCATGCCTCGTGCCTCACCTGAGTGCGGTGGAAGTTCTGGAAGGAGCGCGAGGCCGTCGGACCGCGCTGGCCCTGGTACCGCGATCCGTACCGCTCGCTCCCGTACGGGAACTCGGCGGGCGAGCTGAGCCGGAACATGCACAGTTGCCCGATCTTCATCCCGGGCCACAGCTTGATCGGGAGGGTGGCGAGGTTCGACAGCTCGAGCGTGACGTGCCCCGAGAAGCCGGGGTCGATGAACCCGGCGGTCGAATGCGTCACCAGCCCCAGGCGGCCCAGGCTGGACTTCCCCTCCAGTCTGGAGGCGATGTCCTCGGGCAGCGAGATGACCTCGTACGTCGAGGCGAGTACGAACTCCCCCGGGTGCAGGATGAAGGCCTCGTCGCCTTCCGGCTCGACCATCCGGGTCAGGTCGGGCTGCTCGACCGCAGGATCGATGTGGGCGTAGCGGTGGTTCTCGAACACCCGGAAAAAGCGGTCGAGACGTACATCGATGCTGGAGGGCTGCACCATCGATTCCTCGAACGGGTCGATGCGAACCCGTCCGCTGTCGATCTCGGCCCGGATGTCTTTGTCAGAGAGAAGCACGTCCCGAGGATACGCAGTGCGCGCGGGCCACCCGCAATCGAGAGGGGAGCCCGCGCGCCTCTCCGCCTATCGCTTGACGGCGTTCCCGACCGGCACGGCATGCCTCAGCCGCGCACACCGCGGGCACCGCAGCAGCCGCCCGGGCCCGATCCGGCCGGCACCGAGGTGCTGCAGCGGGAACGAAGCGGTACTGAAAACGTGCCCTTCGGCACAACGGACGACGGTGTTCTCCATCGAGTCCCTTTCCCCAACCTGCCGTACTGCGACGAATCGCCACATTAGGGGATGATCGCGACCCGCTCCAGCTGCCACTCCAGCGGCCTTCGAGTGCCACTCCGCACCCGTACGTTACGCCCCAACTCCCGCCCCCACGAGCCTCCGTGCACCCCACACACGACGACGACCCCGCGGCCGATTCACCGGGGGTCGATCATGGGGTAGAGTGTGCAACGATACCGCTCCAGGCAACTGGAACGCTGTGCGGATGTAGTTTAATGGTAGAACATGAGCTTCCCAAGCTTATAGCGCGGGTTCGATTCCCGTCATCCGCTCCATTGCAAAGCCCCAGGTCGCAGACCTGGGGCTTGTTTGTTGTCTAGACCTCTCAGAGCCCGC